>CAYIIG010000033.1:0-7013 GCA_964363425.1 uncultured Candidatus Saccharibacteria bacterium
GTATATCATCTGAAGCGCATACGCTCGCCGCAAGCGGACGAGGTAAATTATGAATGTAGACTGGTAATTTGAATCAAATCTTTGGATGTCATGCGCCGCAGAAATACCATCAAGACTAATGCCGATTCCAAAATTATTTTCTTTGAAGAAATTTATCCAATCTTTGTTAATCAAAGTAGCGTTGGTTTGCATACGATTTTCAAACTCCACCTCTTCACTAAATCTCTTTTGCAATTCAATAGCTTTTTTGTAAAAATCCATACCAGCAAGAAGAGGTTCTCCTCCATGCCATATCATTACGACCTTTCGATTGCCTAATTTAACAAGAGAATATATGATTTTCTCCAACAAAGAAAAGTTCATCAGTCTTTTACGGCCTTGATCAAGCTCATTGTAAAAACAATAATCACATCGCAAATTACAAAAATTACCAACAGGCTTAACAATAACTAACATAATACCCCTCCTTATTAGGGTTTCCAAACTTTTATTAACTTTTTAAAAGAACGCTCTTTCCTATGCAAAACATTACCTGTATTATTTTATTTGTCAAATCATTGATAGATAAAACATCCCCCGCTCGCGAAGCTCTTTCCTGATTTCCGAATAATCTGGAAAAACCTTCTCAACAAGCGACCAAAATTTTCCGGAGTGATTGAATTCTTTCAAGTGGCACATTTCGTGAACAATAATATAATCCTGAAATTTGGCTGGCAAAAATATAATTTTGTAATTAAAATTTAGGTTTCTCTTGCGTGAACAGCTACCCCAGCGAGTCTTTTGATTCTTAACAGAGATTTTATTGAACGAAAATCCATATGTCTTTTTATAAAATTCAGATCGTTCGTTCACAAGGATGAGAGCTTTATCTTTGTTCTCCAAATAATCTTTTCTCGAAAAAGTCCTTGCGATTTTACCTTCTGTATTTTTGAAAAATTGAATTTTATTCCAGATCCACTGCTTCTTATCGGAAATAAACTTTTCAATTATTGATTGTTGGATTTTAAAAGGACTTGTGACGACCACGCTTCCGTCACAATACACCGCAAGTCGCATCCGTTTTGCTCTTTTGCTCCTATTGAGCTTGTAGGAAATTTTATTTTCCATTATTTTTAAAGATAAGGGTTGGGAAAGAAATCTTTATTTTGACCATTTATTTCAGACTCTGATTCTCTATTTTGATTTTATCAGGATTTGCCGGAAAAGACCTTTTCCAAAACGGTCTTATTTTGAAACTCGCATCGCTAAACTCAGGATGGGCTGACAAGAATTTGCTTAAATCGCTTTTTGAGTATTCCGCCAAGCTCTTTTGCAGGGCGATTTTATCATATGTCCATATTATATCGGCTTCGCCTTTCATATTCAGATTCAATGTCTCGCTCTCCCAAGGCTTCGATTTGGAGTCGTTTGATACGCTTATTTTTGCATCATCTCTAAAAACCAAATCAACCGGCGCGTTGTCAAAATTCGTGATTTTTTTGCCGGCGATGTAAGAACTGAGTTTGGTCTTATCAAAAATTACCCCATAGAATGTCGCGCTTTCGGTTATCTCAATCTTATCTCCCCCCAACGCCTTGTCAGACAAAGAAACAAAATCAATAAAGTAAGCGTCGTCGAACAATACCGCCGACTTTGGTTTGGCTGAACGAGCTTCTTTAGCGAGCTCGGATTTGAGACTTGCTCTCATTTCACTTAGAGCGTCCTCATATGCCTTACTGGAAACTTTCTTAACCAAACCTTTGACCCCTCCCGCTATATCACTTTTGATTTGTCCGTAAAAATAATCGTATTTTTTATCACCTTTAAGTCCGGCGACCTTAAAATCTTCTTTTTTTGAGTCTGAAACTTTAATATTATATTCACTTCCCGCGCTATCGGCAAAGACAATAGTCTCCACAGATCCGGGAACCTCTTTGCCACCGACTATTTTTTTACCCGGAACAATAATCGATTCGGGTATTTTATATATCAAACCGTTTTCAGACTCGAATCTCGTATTTTTAATAAATTTTTGCGGGACCGCGTTGAAATTATTATACACGGTGATTTTTCCGCTCGCTTTAATTTGCAAATTTTTGGATTCCGAAGCTTCAAGCTGTTTTGATATTTTCTTCTGTAAAGACATTATCTCGTATTGAAGTTCTCCAGACAAAGCGTTCTTTTTAATCGAATAAGAATCATCCAGCGTTATGACGACTGTTTTTGAAACTACGACGACTGTTGCGGTGGAAAAATACGATGCCAATGAAAATAAGAAAAACGCCAAAGACAGCATAGCCACCGCCCATATAATCAGTTTTTGAAAATTAGTCCCCCTCGATCCTCCGCGTTTTTTTTGTTCCATTCTCGCCCCATTCTCGAATTTACCTATGTACTCCGTCGCAATATTTTTTATTTCGTTTCTTGAGGAACGCCTTGTCCTGCTCACGGGTATTTGCCTGATTGATTTTCTGTCTTTGGCGATCACATCTTGTATTATATTTTTCGCCATTTTATTTTAAATTAAAAAGTTTGTTTAAAAATAAACACTCTAGCTCCAAAACCGGCTCATTTCTTAATTCCTTGTCTGATTTTTGACTTTCTTCAAGTTTCTTATTCTTGACTATTATAACATCAAAAGATTCTTCCGCCATTCCAAAACGGCTGAATTTCTCATCTTTGATTTTTTTCGCCCAAATCGAGCTGAAGTTGTCGTTTATAGTCATAAAAATAGTCCCCGGCAGATTCATCCTCAAAGAGAGAGAAGCTAAAGCTGAACGGAAATTATTCGACCATTCTTCTAGTGACGAATCAATCGCGATTGAAATCTTGTACGAAGTGATTTGATTTGTCTTTCCGCTGATATAAGTATTCGTCAGCGAAACCGCTTCATCCGGCGAAACTTTAAGTTTTTCCGACAACTTTCTTATAAAAAAGTTTTTTCCGACAGGGAAAGAAAAGCTTTCGGTGAATATGCTGTTCTTTGTGATCGACAGATCGGTCATTTCTCCGTGAATATCCACATATATAAAACTTTCTTTGTCGGGGTAAGTATCCATAATCGTCGAAAATGCGGTCAACGCAAAAGAATGAAAATCCGACGAGCGGAAACTGAAATATTTTCCGACTGTATCTTTAATTTTTTTAAGCAAGGATACTGACGAAGAAGTTAAAAATAAAGCAATCTCGACTTCTTTGGTTTTTTTCCCGTAAATTTCAGCCGTCTTATAGCCGTTTAATTTCGCTTCAATTATTTTTTTCTCGATAATGATTGGGTTCTCGACGGAAATATCGGATAAAAATTTGCTCTCTTGTTCGTTCAAGATATCAACGATTGATTCATGAGACACTTCAAAATCCTTATCCTTATTTATTTTAATCGTTTTGGTTTGCGAAACGCACCAAGGTGAAGAAAGCATATAGTGAGCCTTTTTTATGGAATAATTTCTCAGACCCGTGAAATTAAGATGGGCGATGCCTTGCTTTTGGACATCTTTGGAAACAGAATCAAGAGCGCTGATCATCAGATTGAAATGGCGCTCCAAATCAAGATTTTTCTGAAATAATATAGGCAATCTTTTCGAATAAATAATTTCCGGTTTGGATATTTTTGAAAGCTTGACTATGAATCCCGCCACACTCCCGCTTCCAATGTGAAATACGATTGATATTTCCCTATTGACATTATTTGAGATTGAAAATAACGACATATTAAAATTATATCATAAGCGTTTTAAGTTTAATAATGTGATCCCAACTTGGACATCGGATGTCCAAGTTGGGATCATTCTGATTATTTTTAAAATTAAGCGCTGAATTCCAAAACCGCTTTAATCCTCCTGACACCAGCCGAAACCGCCTCCTCTTTCGTGATTTTGAAGTGACCGAGCTTGTCAGTGTTATCGATGTGAGGTCCACCGCATAGTTCCATACTGAAGATTCCTTTTTTTTCATTTCCAATTTTATAAACTTTCACCGCCTCGCCGTACTTCTCGCCGAAAACGCCGAGCGCTCCGGTCTCTTTGGCTTCTCCGATTTTCATTTCCTCGCAAATCACGGGAAGAGATTCTTTTATTTTTTGATTGACGATACTTTCGACTTCTTTCTTTTCTTCGTCGGTCATTTTGGCATCGTGAGAAAAATCAAAACGAAGTCGTTCGGGCGTTATGTTGCTCCCTTTTTGCAAGACATCATCGCCTAAAACTTCACGCAATGCCGCGTGCAAGAGATGTGTCGCTGTGTGATATTTGATTGATATTTCGCTTGTGTCGGCAAGCCCTCCTTTGAATTTCTGTTCCGAACCGGCGCGCGAAAGCTCTTGATGTTTTTTCATTTCTTCTTCAAATTCAACCCAATCGACTTCAATATTGCGTTCTTTTGCCAAATCTTCAATGAGCTCGCGCGGAAAACCGTATGTCGTCACCATTTCAAAAGCGGACACCCCCGACAATCCGGCGGAAAAATCGCCCGATTTTATATGATTTTCAAAAATTTTCAGTCCGCGCGCAAGTGTTTCTCGAAATTTACTTTCTTCTTTTTTAATCTCGCCTACTATCAAATCGCTTGAATCTGAAACATTTTTATAAACAGTTTGATATTTTTTGACGACTTCTTTGGCAATTTCAACCAGCCCTTCCTCTTTCATTTTCAATAAATCAAAATACCTTATCGCCCTTCTCAAAAGTCTTCGCAAAACATATCCTCGGTCGGTATTTGACGGCAAAACTCCGTCTCCGATAATAAAGACAGACGCCCTCATATGATCGGCAACTATTCTCTTCGCTCTCAAAATTTCCTTGTCGGACAATTTTGCAAAGTGAATACCGCTCAATTCGTCTATTTTTTCCATCAAGTATCCGAACAAATCAGTTTCGAATATATTGTTTTTTTTCTGAACCACCATCGTCACCCGCTCAAGCCCCGAACCAGTATCGACATTTTTATTTTTCAATTTACCTATGACTTTGCCGTCTTTCATTTCATATTCCATAAAGACATCATTCCAGATTTCCACCACCTGCTGTTTTTCATCGGCTTTTTTGAAATCTTCTTTATTCTTGATATCCAGTCCTTTTTCCGTCACATCATAAAACATTTCCGTATCCGGTCCGGAAGGACCGCTATTTCCGGCGCTCCACCAATTGGACTTTGCGCTCATAAAATAAATTTTGTCTTCGGACATTCCCAAACTTTTCCAAGTTTTAAAAGACTCATCGTCTCTCGACGCTTTCTCATCTCCCTCAAACACAGTCACATATAATCGCGAACGATCAAGACCGAGCCCCTCTTCTTTGGAAGTCAGAAATTCGTAACTCCACTTTATGGCATCTTCTTTGAAATAGTCGCCAAGCGACCAATTTCCAAGCATTTCAAAAAAGGTCGCATGTGTGTTGTCGCCAACCTCGTCGATGTCCACCGTCCTCAAGCATTTCTGCGAATTGGCGAGTCGTTTCCCTATCGGATGAGTTTGCCCGAGAAGATACGGCACGAGAGGATGCATTCCAGCCGTGGTAAATAGAACGGAAGGATCATTCTCCGGCGCGAGTGATGCCGAAGGGATTATTTTATGCCCCCTCTTCTCAAAAAATTTTAAAAATCTCGTTCGTATCTGTTCCGATGAAAGCATTGTTTTTTTTAAAAATTAGATCTGATTTATTATACTTTTAATTGCAGTATGAGCAAATTCAATGTTGGTAAGTGTTCACGCCTCCCTCTGTCATTCCCGTGAAAACCGTCCACAGGTGTCGCCGTGATTATGGCGACACCTGTGGACGGTTTTCGCGAGAGCTTGCCCTCGTACTTTGATACGGGGGATGACAGAGAAGAAACAAGAAGAAAAATGGAGGCGTGAGGAGATACCAATGTTGAGCTTATACCATCCTTGAAAAACTTATTCGTATTCGGTAGGTAAAATATAGCTATAAATAAGACTGTTTTTGTTGATAAAAGCGAAAGAGATAATTGAAAATGGTATTAGGTGACAAATTTTGTTTCGCAGAGATGTTTTGTGCTATAGTGTTTTTATGATTATTAGAGTTGTTGAAGACACTATAAAAGTGGACGAACTGCGAGAAATAGCCAAGGAATACTATGTTGATATGGTAAAAGGCGTGGCGGATATTTCGAAAGAAATAATCGCCGTCGGCGGAGAATATCATATGGATGCGAATATGAAGATATTGGAAAACGGATCTATTCAAGCGGATGTCTGGGGGTTTAATATTTTTTTTGACCGATCTCAAGATGAGCGGATTGAATTTACCTCGCTTATCAATATCCGCCCGCTGGCTGGAAACAGGTCAATGGAAGTGGAGGACGAATCAATTCGCAAGAAAATGCGTGATATTATCAACCGTAAAATTATTTAAGCATGGAACGAACTCCTCTTTTTTATTTGGCAAATCTCGGCAGTGAAGTGAACAGGATTTTTACCTTGAAAGAAAAGGGGTTATTTAAAGACGCGGAAGGAGCGTACGCTCGAGCAATGAGTATTGTTGAGAAACTTTTAAACCACCCTGAAATTGAAGGGCGGACGGGGGAAATAAAGATGTTAAAAGATTATCTCGAACAATCTATGAAAAGCGAGAATGCGCAATCTTTAAAAAAAGAATGGCAAGGATACTTTTCCCCGTATGCGAGTAGGTTATTTTCTAACTTGGAAACGAAACGACCAAGTTTATAAACTTGATGAACTTCCTTGCTCAACGCCGATTACTTTTACGAAATTTGAATATATTCCAGCGATATTTTCTTTTACTGAGGCGAGCGGAGCGGCTATATCCGCAAATGAATCTTTTTTTGATTCATCAGAGGCGGGACTGAGCCAGAAAGTCGAAAGCCAAACAAAAAAGATAATTCCCGTTATTGAGGCTGAAACAGTTACAGCTATCATCTTTTTCGTCGCGGGAGATTTTTTTCTTAATTCGTCAAGATTGAACATAAAATTAAAATTTAAAGAAAAATTTTTATAAATCCGAAGGGCTTTGTTGCACGAATACTAAATAATCAAACATCTCCTCATCCTTTCGCGATTT
>CAYIIG010000034.1:0-6892 GCA_964363425.1 uncultured Candidatus Saccharibacteria bacterium
ATGCCCCGACTTCTTGCCCAGCTACGGCTCCTTTTACATACTTATTTCTTAAATCTGGAGTTGAGTTGTTTCCATCGCACTGATAGAAACCCGTGTGTTTTCCACTATTATTTGAGAATGTGTCGTCGTCCACTAACCCTATTACATTTGTCGGGAGGCCTCCTGTATTTGCGCTTGGCTTTATAAAAATAACTTCGTTATAAGGAGGTTTGTTTGAAAAAGATCCGTATAATCCGATATTGAATAACCACGCTCTAAACGGCAAATATATGGGCTACAGGAGTATTAGTATCACTGGAAACATAAGAATAATTTATAAGTTTTTGGATACAGATAACATTTTGTTTTCAGATGTGGGTACTCATAGTGAGCTGTATTCTTAGCGTAAAATTTGCGGAAAATATGTATTTATGCTACTATATTAAAGTTATGCTTACAAAGACAAAAAAAACAAAAATCATAAAGGAAGTGGCAATTCATGATAAAGACACCGGTTCTCCGGATGTCCAAATCGGCGTTTTGACGAAAAGGATTGAAGAACTAGCTTCACACCTTAAGAAAAATCCAAAAGACAAGCACTCAAGACGCGGACTTTTGGGAATGGTTGCCGACAGGCAGACTCATATGAAATATCTCCAAAAGACAAATACCAGAAGATATAATTCTTTGATGAAAAAGTTGGAATTGAAGAAAAGCTAACGAATTATAATACAAAAGAGCAAAAATAATTTGCTCTTTTGTCTTTAGAAATTAATTATATTAAATTATGTCAGTCATAAAACACAAAGAACAGCGAGTTGGTATTTTTATCGATTCTCAAAATCTTTATCATAGCGCCAAAAATTTATACAATGCCAAAGTGAATTTCGGTCAAATCGTCAAAGACGGTCTTGCTGGAAGACGGCTTGTGCGCGCGGTGGCGTATGTCATCACAACGGAAAGCGGGGATGAGAAAAGCTTTTTTGAAGCGTTGGAAAAAGTCGGTATTGAAACAAAGACGAAAAACCTGCAGATTTTTGCTGGCGGAGCCAAGAAAGCCGATTGGGATGTCGGACTTGCTGTGGATGCGATAAAGTTGGCCCCAAAACTCGATACAGTTATTTTGATTTCCGGCGATGGAGATTTTATTCCCCTTGTGGAATATCTTAAAGTCAACGAAGGCTGTCAGGTGGAAGTCATCGCTTTCGGCAAATCATCCTCAGCCAAACTCAAAGAAGCCGCCGACGACTTCATCGATCTTGACCAAAATGCCCGAAAATATCTAATGGGATTTGGAGGGAGGGAGAGGGGGAGGCAGAAGTAATTTGGATTAAATAAATATCATGGCGACAATTGAGGATTTTCAAAAACTAGATATTAGAGTAGGAAAAGTGGTTGAAGTAAGTGATTTTCCGGAAGCAAGGAAACCGGCATATAAGTTAAAAATTGATTTTGGTCATGAAATTGGGGTAAAAAATTCTTCTGTTCAAATTGTGGCACTCTATAAAAAAGAAGAACTCATCGGGAAACTTGTGTTGGGAGTAGTGAATTTTCCATCACGAAAAATTGGTCCATTTGAATCGGAAGTGCTTACTCTCGGTGTACCTGATGAAGATGGAAAAGTTATACTAATCACCCCCGATAAAGCTAATTCTATAATCGGAGGTAAATTATTTTAAATATTATGTTTAAATACCTTGTCTGTTTGCTTTTTATGGAAACTTGGCAAGGTAATACCATTTTCAATTATCTCTTTCGCTTTTATCAACAAAAACAGTCTTATTTATAGCTATATTTTACCTACCGAATACGAATAAGTTTTTCAAGGATGGTATAATTATTGAAAGTTTTCTAAAAAAAATATTGCTGTGCTAGTATCATACTGTTATGAAAAGATTGAATCTAAAAAATATATTATGGAAAGAGGGCAAGCATTATGTCGCTCAATGCCTTAATGTTGATGTGTCCAGCTTTGGAAAAACAAAGGCGGAAGCCACAAAAAACCTCAAAGAAGCCCTAAATTTATATTTTGAATAGACAGACAGAATCAGACAAAGAAGATTTTGTTTGATTTCACAGCAATCTATCTTGCAGCTTTTTCTTTTTGAGATGATCGTAGGCTTTGGCGGTGGCTGTGCGACCACGAGGGGTGCGTTCGATAAATCCAAGCTGTATCAGATATGGCTCATGGACTTCTTCTATTGTGGCTTGTTCTTCAGAAAGAGCGGCACCTAAGGTGTTGAGCCCGACCGGGCCACCGCCGAATTTATCAATCAATGCTGTCAAAAGGCTTCTATCGGAGGAGGAAAGACCAACCTCATCTATCCCTAGTAGATTCAGTGTGTCGGCGACGGTTTTTTCGGTAATCTCACCTTTATTGACTTGAGCGAAATCACGGCATCTCTTCAAGAAATAGTTCGCCGTCCTCGGCGTGAACCTGCTTCTTTTGGCGATTTCTTTTGAAGCGGACGCGCCGATGTCAATTCCCAGAATTTTTGCCGACTGCTTGATGATTTCTTCAATTTCTTCTTCCGAATAAAATTCCAGTCTGAATGTTCCTCCGGAAAAACGGGAGCGAAGGGGCGAAGAGAGCATCGCGATGCGCGTGGTCGCGGCGATGAGGGTGAACGGAGGAAGTTCCAATTGCAAAGTTCTTGCCGATGGACCTTTGCCGATAATAATATCAAGCGAGCCCGACTCCATAGCGGGGTAAAGCACTTCTTCTATAGTTTTGTTGAGGCGATGAATCTCGTCAATGAATAAAATATCGCCAGGGGAAAGGTTAGTTAAAACTGAAGCGAGGTCCCCAACCTTTTCTATTGCCGGACCCGATGTCGCTTTGATTTGAGTGTTGATTTCTTTGGCGATGAGGTGAGCCAAAGTGGTTTTTCCAAGCCCAGGAGGTCCGTAAAAGAGGATATGCTCCGGCGGATGATTTCTCTGCTTCGCCGCGGTAAGCAGTATTTTGAGATTTTCTTTTATGTTTTTCTGTCCGATGTAATCATCCCATTTGGAGGGGCGGAGAGTGTTGTCCAAGAATTTAAAATCCGGCGATTTAGGGCTTATTTCCTCGTTATTTTCCGGATTGGTGTCAAAAACGCGATTTTTACTTGACATAAAAATTTTTTTATGCTAGATTATTTAGACAAGCCTGAAGTTAAGGCTTTTTGTTTTTTTGAGAATTTGTCATCGGTAAATTTCCAGAATATAAATCTCTAAGCAATTAAGCTTTACAAGGTTTACTAACTTTCCTTTGAGGACGCGCCGGTTTTCGCTTTATTGCGTATTGCGGGCGTTATCCTTTGGGGACTGTTTAACTTTAGACATCAATTGCCTAAAGAGTTGCTTAGAGATTTATGTTCTTGAACCTAGAGCCTGTCCATTTGTGAACTTATTCCCTCTTTCAGTTTCTCAGTCGGTAATTTCTTTATTCATACTAACTCCGCCGTATTATAAAAGCAATCTTTATACGCAAAAGTCATCAAGTAATCGGTTTTGTAAAGTGAAAAACATCCGCCAAATTTTATTTGGCGGATGTTTTTGTTTTCTTTGCGCGTTTTCACTTTACAAACTTTATGAACTTTATGAACTTTTAAACTTATTCAATATCTATCACTCTTTGCAGTTCGCTTATGGATGTCAGTCCTTTAAGAATTTTAATGATCCCGTCTTGTTTCATATCAAGCAATCCCTGATGGATGATGGCTTTTTTGATTTCTCTTTCGCTGGGGTTTTCTTGTATTATGTTTTCAACCGACTCATCTATTAGTATCGCTTCAAAAATTCCGATTCGTCCCTTGTAGCCGGTACCGTTGCATTTGTCGCATTCACCTGCTTGCCATATTGAAATTTGCTGAAGACCGTTCAAATAATTTTTGTCTTGAATGGACAGGATGGTTTCCTCGATTAGTTTTTTATTGGCGCCGTTAAGCGGAGTTTCTTTCTTACAATAAGAACAAAGCTTTCTCACAAGCCGTTGAGCGATGGTGATATTTATGGCGGATGAAATGACTTTCGGATTTATATTCATATCTATAAGACGAGGGAATGATCCGGCCGCTGTATTGGTGTGGAGGGTTGAGAACACAAGATGCCCTGTGAGCGCCGAATTTATGGCGATTTCGGCGGTCTCATTGTCTCGAATTTCTCCTATCATAAGGACATCAGGGTCTTGGCGAAGAGCCGACCTTAAGCCATTGAGGAAAGTGTATTTTTCCGCGTTAACTTGGGTTTGTGTGATGCCGGGCAGGTGATATTCTATCGGGTCTTCGATTGTTATTATTTTGATGTCGGGCGAGTGAATTTTTTTCAAAAAAGCGTAAAGCGTGGTGGTTTTTCCGGAACCCGTCGGACCAGTCGTCAAAATCATGCCGTTCGGTTTTCTTATTTCGGTATCCAGTATTTTAAGAAGCTTAGGTTCAATCCCCAGCTCTTCCATAGGCACGGAAATTGTCTTGGGGTTCAAAATTCTTAAGACAATCGATTCGTTGTAGGCGCCGGGAAGAGCCGAGGTTCTTATCTCAATGTCGCCGATGCCTGTTTTTATGGAAAATCTTCCGTCTTGCGCTTCGTTTTTTACATTCAACTTCAGTCCGGAAATGAGTTTTATTCTGGAGAGAAGTAGGGCAAAAGTCGGCTGATTGAAATTCAAAATATCGATCAAAACACCGTCCAGTCTGTATCGAAGACGGACATAGTCCTCTTCCGGCTCTATGTGAATGTCAGAAGCTTCCGTCGCGAGAGCGCCCGCTATAATTATTTCCAGTATTTTTGAAGTCTTGTAGGTCTTTTTTGAATTTAGAAATTCTTCGGACAGTTTTTTCAAATCATCGATGCTTTTGACTTTTTGTCGGAATTCTTCAAGCTGATCGCTTGAAAGCTCAAGGGAAAGAGTTTTATGTTCCGCGCTGTAGGAGAGTTCTTTATATCGCGAAAAAGCTTTATCAAGGCTGGTTGTTGATGCGGCGAAAGGCGCTACGGCATAGCCGTCGTCTTCGAGTTTCTTCAAAAGCAGGGAAGTTTTTTCATTGCCCGGGGAAAGGACGACGACTTTTAGATTTCTTCCGATAATGTCAAAAGCGGCGGCTTTGGCATCGCGGGCGACGGCTTCCGGTATGAGACGTAAGGCGTCGGTGTTGATGGGGATGGTGGCGAGATTGATGTAAGGGATGTTATATCTGCTTGATAGCAACTCCGCCAAATCTTCCTCTTCTTTTTTGCGAAACTCTTCCAGCTTCGCGTTTTGTTTGTCTTCGTTGAATTGAACCATAGTATCAAAAGTGTAACATTTTCCTTTAGGTTTTTATCTATTGACAAGCGATTTGTTTTATGCTAACCTTATTACAGAAAAACAGAATTTAATTTCCGTAAAATTTTTCAGAAAAGGAGTGGAAAAATGAAGAATCTTGTCATTTTTTGGTTAATGTTGGTAAGTTTTTTGGTTGTAAGTGGTTGCAGTTCAATCAAAACAGGGGATAATAGTTTTAAGTATGGATTCTTTCCTCTGGGAGGGAATGCATCCGGTATCAAAATTGTTATTTACAATTACACCTCCGGCCGAGTGATTGTGCGTTGGGACAATATAGTAGTCAGTAGGGAACCAGATAAGAGGACTTACAAACCTGTTCTCCCTGGCGAGGTATTTGTTTTTGAATACAACATTGGGTATGCTGGAGAGCAGATCTCTCTGGGCGTCGAAATTTGGGACCCTACTCACAGTAGGGTTATCGCACGGGCAAATAAAATCTTCTCTGTGAATACCCGACGAGGGATTACCTCTATCAGTTGGACGTTTCAAGAGAAGAATGAACAAATCACGAGTGATATTGATTACGGTGACTATGGCGGTTATGGCGGGTTTAACATGTTTGGTGGTTACTAAATAAGCAGACTCGTTTGAGACCGGAATTCTAAGTTTTGGAAAAATTAGAATTCCGGTCTCTTTTTTTATGCTAAAATACGTTTATGAATATGAAAATTTTAAGCAAGAGTCTGAATGATACGGAAAATACTGCGCGAGAGTTTGTTGAGAAAGAATTTGTGAAAAATTCGAAGGGCGCTCTTGTTGTCGGACTTTACGGCGATTTGGGTTCGGGAAAGACAGCTTTTACTCAAGCGGTGGCCAAATATTTGGGAGTAAAAGAAACCGTCACCAGCCCGACTTTTGTCATTGAGAAAATTTACAAATTGGAAAACGGAAACTTTGACCATCTTATTCATATTGACGCTTACCGCCTTGAAAGCGGAAAAGAGCTTATTCATCTCGGTTGGGAAGAAATCTCGAAAAATCCGAAAAACATCATATTCATAGAATGGCCGGAGAGAGTCGCGGAAATTTTACCGAAAGATATTAAAAAAATCCGTTTTACTTTTGCTAATGAGAATACTAGGGAAATTGAAATTGTTTGACGCGACTTGAAGTTAGAGAATAAACACTCGAAATGAAAAGTTTAATAGAGCAAATAATTGACTGCAATATCATATATGATATATAATAAAAATGTCAGAATATAAAGTAAAATTTTATAAAGATAGTCATAATGGGGACGATCCAGTTTTCGAGTATGTAGAAAAATTAGATCGTAAAAACAAAACTAAAGTTCTTAAATACATTGAGTTTTTAAGAGTCAGTGATGGTTATTTAGATGAACCCTACTCAAAACATATTAAAGGAAAAATCAGGGAGTTGAGAATTGATTTTTCAAAAACAAGACACAGAATATTTTACTTTACTTTTATAAACAAAACCATTGTATTACTGCACGCTTTTTCAAAGAACACGGACAAAACGCCGATAAATGAAATTTATAAGGCGGAAAACAATTACAGCGATGTTATAAATAATATATTTTTATATGAATGAATTAAATAAAAACAAAATAATAAAATCCATTGATTTTCAAGAATATTTGAA
>CAYIIG010000035.1:0-6593 GCA_964363425.1 uncultured Candidatus Saccharibacteria bacterium
GCTCCTAAGAAGTGCCCGCGACTCTTCCAGTGCTGGGCCTGCTCCGTATCCACCTGATTGGCAATGGGAGTACCTCTATAGTAATACATGGGTTAAAGTATGGGTACCAGGTATAGAAATTGCTCTTATTCTTTGGTGTGGATATTCTTGGGAAAATAAAATCCGTGATTCTCAAAACTTATGAGCTGGGGACGATTACTTTTAATTTGGACGGGGAGGTGATTAGGTTTTAGGTTGCCACGCCCGCCAAACGCTGAGTCGTTAGGCGATGCGGGCGGGTAGGTGGTAGGTTGTAGGGAAGAGAAAAGGCGGGGAGAGATTATAAAAGTTTTTCTATCTCATTTTTTGAAATTTGCACTTGCTTCAAGATGCTTAAGGGGGTGCCTTTCGGCAAATCTTTCGCGTGATAGGGAATAGTTACTCGTCTTTTATTTTCTTCATTGTAAAAAATGAAATGACTTCCTGTTTTATGGTCTAACTCAAAACCTAATTTTTCAATTATTTTGATTAATTTTTTTGAAGTTAAAATCGGCAATTTAGGCATAGATTATTTTTTGAGTTTCTATGTCTATGGTAGTTACAAAGTTATCAACATCAGAAGGAATTGACTCTTTGTGCTTTTTAAGGCTGTAAATATAGCCTTCAATAGCATCTCGAGCCATTTCTTTCGCCTCTTCAAGATTTTTCCCATAAGTAATACAGCCGGGAAGGCTCGGAACTATTACGGTAAAACCTCTTTCCTGCTCAGGTCTGAAGATTAAATTGTAGTGTAATGTCTTTGCCATTGTTTAATATTATAATTACAAGACAGAAAAATCAATAACTCGCCTAGTACTTACTCACACCTCCTTCTGTCATTCCCGTGAAAACGGGAATCCAGACCATCGGTGATTGAAACTGGATCCCCGCGTTCGCGAGGATGACAGAGAAAATGCTAATTATTCATAGGGTGTGAACAGGTACCTCGCCCAAGGAAACATCTTGGGCGAATCTCTTCTGTTTTCTGCTCTCTTTCCTACAACCTACCACCTAAAATCTACAACCTAAATCAGCCCCGCTTTCTTGAGTGTGGCGTAAGCGCCGTTTTTTTGGATGGTTTTTATAGCTTTGGTAGAAATGGTAAGAACGATGGTTTTGTTCAATTCGGGAACAAAGATTCTCTTTTTCTGCAAGTTGGCATACTTCCTGACTTTTCCAGTCGGATTGAATTGTGTAGCTCGGGTACGATTGCTATAACCGCCGGCGACGAGGGAACTCTTTTTTGTTATTGGACAGATTTTTGCCATAGTTTTTAAAATATTGATCTGGATTCCCGCCTGCGCGAGAATGACAGAGCAGATTTGATTAAGATATGTTAACATAAACTTTATAATATGCAAGAAACGGAAATCATATTTTCAATAATTATACTTATAATGTCGGTAGTCGTGCACGAAGTTTCGCACGGCTATGCGGCGTTATTTTTCGGCGACGAAACCGCCCGCTATCAAGGACGGCTTACTTTGAACCCGTTTAAACATCTTGATTTGACAGGCTCTGTCATAATTCCGCTTCTTCTCATTATTTCAAAATCGGGGTTTGTATTCGGCTGGGCAAAACCAGTGCCGATTAACCCTTATAACTTTAGAAACAGAAAATGGGCGGAGCCAATCGTGGCTTTGGCGGGTCCGCTTTCCAACATAACTCTGGCAATAATTTTCGGTTTGCTCATAAGGTTCGGCGGAGGTTTCGGATTTTTAAGTCCATCTTTCATCTATATTGCCAGCTATGTTGTTTTAATCAATCTCGTCCTAGCTATATTCAATCTCATACCGATTCCTCCGCTTGATGGCTCGCACCTGCTTTTCTCCGTTCTGCCAGATAGATACGCGCGTTTCAAAGATGTATTTCAGCGCTCAGGCTTTACCCTCGTGCTGATTTTCATATTTTTTGTTTGGTCATTTCTCACTAAATACATTTTTTACCTCGCATCGTTTATTACAGGATAGTGGCAAGTTGAAAAAACGCGCCGTTCAAAGCCCTTACCGACATCGGATGTCGGTAAGGGCTTTGAAGGACAATGAATCGGCGTTGTGTTAATGTTTGTTCGCTGGCGACAGTGACGATGTCTGAATATTATAAATTAAATAAAACAAATCAATGAAATTCAATAAAACAATTTTAAAAAACGGACTCAGGGTGATTACTGTCCCGATGAAAGACAATCCGACGGTCACCGTATTGGTGATGGTTGAAGCCGGTTCGAAATACGAAACAAAAGAGATGAACGGACTTTCGCATTTTCTTGAGCATATGTGTTTCAAAGGTACGGAGAAAAGACCTAAGGTGATTGATATAAGCGGAGAGCTGGATAGCGTCGGAGCGCAATACAACGCTTTTACTTCACAGGAATACACGGGTTATTATGCTAAAGCCGATTACAAGCACCTCGATATGCTTCTTGATGTCGTCTCCGACATGTATCTGAACCCCGTTTTTAACGAGAGGGAGATTGAAAAAGAGAAAGGTGTCATCATAGAGGAAATAAATATGTACGAAGATTTGCCTCACCGCAAAGTTCAGGAAATTTTCGCGAATTTGCTTTACGGCGATCAGCCTGCCGGATGGGACATCGCGGGAACGAAAGAAAATATAAGAAATATGAAAAGAAGCTATTTTACGGATTACAGGAAAAATCATTATGTCGCTTCTGCCACGACGGTAGTGGTGGCAGGGAAGTTTGATGAGAAAAAGACTTTGGATAGTCTCAAGAAAATATGGGGTGATATTTCTTCCGGAAAAAAGAAGGGCAAGATTAAAACTAAAGAGTCGCAAGATAAACCTGAAGTGTTGATACAAAACAAAGACACCGACCAGACACATATGGTTTTAGGAGTGAGGTCGTTTGACACTTACAACAAAAATAATCCTGCGCTCAGAGTGTTGACGACTGTGTTAAGCGGAGGAATGAGTTCGCGACTTTTTCAAAAACTCAGAGACGAGATGGGTATCTGTTATTATGTCCATGCTGAGAATGACACAAGCACCGATCACGGAGTTTTTCAGGTAAGCGCAGGTCTTGACAACAAGCGAGTGAAAGAGGGGATCGAGGCTGTTATGGAAGAGTTCAGACGACTGAAAACAGAAACCGTTTCTGCGGATGAATTAAACAAAGTCAAACAACAAATTCAAGGCAATCTTTATTTGGGGCTTGAAACTTCCGAATCGTTTGCCGAATATTGCGGGTATCAAGAAGTTTTGAATAAGCCGATAAAAATGCCGGAGCAAATCATCTCCGAGACAGAAGTGGTGACTGCCGAAGATATTAAAAAAATAGCCAATAAAATTTTTCAGGACAAAAATCTTAACCTCGCAATAGTCGGCCGCTTTAAAGACAAAAAAGAATTTTTGCCGATTCTAAAATTTTGATTGTTTTAGGAATAAAATTGTCATTAAGAAAAAGACTTGGAAGATAATTTTCCAAGTCTTTTTCTTAAAAAGTTAAACAGTTGCAAACTACTTACTTAGTCTTTTAGGTGAGTGACGGTCAATTTTTTGACTTGATTTTTTGAAATAGCTGTGGTCTGTTGCTTTTGTCCGAAGCTCTCTGTGAACCTTCTCAAGTCGTCTATTTTGTAGACACGGTAGTTATTTATGGGGTGTCTTACGGCGGGGAATTTACCGTTCTTATCCCAGTTGCGGAGAGTAAGAGCTGAGACCCCCAATATCTCCGAGGCTTGTTTGATGCTGATGTAATTGTCGCTCATATTATTTTTTAGTTTAGTAAAGATTGATAAACTGATATAAATTGTTACTAAATTATATAAAATGTATAAAAGTTTATCAAGGTTTAGCAGACTAGGTTGTAGGTAGTGGGTGGTAGGTTGTAGGTAAGAAAAAACAAGTTTGCGACATCCCTCTGTCATCCTCGCGAATGCGGGGATCCAGAGTATTATTTATTGGCAATGGATTCCCGCATTCGCGGAAATGACAAAACCTACCACCTACTACCTAAAACCTAAAACCTGACCCGGACTTGTCCACATAATTTTCCTTACATTGGAGTTGCATTGGTTTTATAATAATACCAATGAACAGCGACCTTTATTTTGAGGGTAAAAAATATATCTCGTCTAGACGAGCTGCCGAGATAGGTAGTTATACTATTGATTATATCGGTCAATTGTGCAGAGGTGGAAATTTGAAATGCAGGATGGTCGGAAGGAATTGGTATGTTTCTGAAAACTCACTCGCTGAGTATCTAAATTTCTTATTAAAGGATTCAAAAGTTCAAGATGGAAGTTCGCCTAACTCAGATATTATTACGGCGGTAGATTCATCTTTTAATGGCGATAAAGCTGAAAGTGATAAAAAAAATTCTTCAAATCAAGACATCCAAGATAATTTCAAATCGCTTGGTCAGTTCATTTATTCTGCCGACGAAAAACCTCTTTTGCCTGAAATAAAAAAAGCGGAAAATAAAACAAGCGAAATCGCGCCGATTGAAAGTTTTTATAGTAAGAAAGATTTTGAAGAGAGAATTCCTTCTGCAAAAAATTCAAAAATCTTGAACCGTGGTTTTAAAAACCGTTTACAAAACACAACGGCGCTTTTGGTCATTACGGCAATCATTTCAGGAACCTTTTTTCTCAAAGATGATCCTTTGGTCAAGAGCGCCTACAAAGAATCATTTTCTTTGGCGGAAGAATTTGGAAGGAAAGCGACCGATGTCGTCGACGGAGTGAAAAGTTATTTTGCGGACAATGGCGTGAAAGAAAAAAAATACGCATTTCGAAAATTATCGAATGATAAATTATACGGCGCGGTCGTGGAAATATCCGCCGATAGAAATTCGACAGCGTCGTCGGATAATTTTTTCAAAAATATCGGCGATAATGTTAAAGGATTGTTTTCGAGGGCGGGAAATTATTTCTCCGGATTGTTTGGAGGAAGAAATAAAATCGCCGATAAAGAAATTATTCCGATCAGACAAAATGGAAAAATAAGAGAAAATAATAAGAATGAAAATTTGTCGTGGCGTCCGCCTCAGGTGTTGGAAGGGAGAACAGAGCCAAAAAATTCTTTATCGAATGACGCTAATCAATCATCTTTGTCCAAACCTGTCGCCTACAATTACAACCTAAAAACCGATATCACCA
Organism: uncultured Candidatus Saccharibacteria bacterium; assembly: GCA_964363425.1. Classification (GTDB taxonomy): domain Bacteria; phylum Patescibacteriota; class Minisyncoccia; order Phycocordibacterales; family GWA1-40-21; genus GWA1-40-21. The sequence goes on from CAYIIG010000035.1 coordinate 5,139, forward strand.
GACGAGAAGTTTTAGACTTGATAAAACAATTTGACATCGGAAGCAAATCGCTGATCTATGCGGGGTTCTCGGCGAGCGGAGAAAATTCGCTCATAGTCAATCAAACGATTTCCGATTTGAAAAATAAAATAAGAGAGCTTGAACAAAAAGGGTCTATCATCCCGCGTCAGTTTGATTATATCTATGACGCTATCGGACAATCCAATTCTTCCATAACAACTCTTAACGGCGTTACGATAACAGATTCTTCTTTTTCCGGCTCGACGGGAACATTCACGGGTGTTTTATCCGGAGTGTCCGGAATATTCTCAGGCAATCTCTCTGTCGGTTCTCAGCTCACCGTTTCGGGCACAGCCACTTCCACCATCGCGGGCGATTCGAACTTAGGCTCAGGAACTCTATACATCGACTCTGTTAATGGCAGGGTTGGAGTGGGCACTACTTCACCTTACGCCAAACTGTCTGTCGCGGGACCCATTGTCGGCGAATATATGGTCGCCACTTCCACTATCGCCACTTCCACATTTCCTCTTCTAAAGGTTGCCACCGCTTTCCAACTAGGCTCGGACTACATCACTGACATCACGGGAAGCGGTCTTTCGTTGACAGACGGAGTTTTGAGCGCAATAGGCGGAAGCGGAGGAAGTAATTCCAAATGGGCAACTTCAACTGACACGACAAGTATTTATCTTAATTCCGCGACAAAAGTCGGCGTCGGCACCACTTCGCCAAACTGGAAACTCTCCGTTGCTGGTATCGGTTCGTTTGATGATAATGTCCGATCCTCCTATTTCACCGCCACCTCCACCACCGCCTCCACCTTTCCTTACGCCTCCACCACTGCTCTCACCGTCTCGGGCAATTCCTACTTAGGCACCGTGTCATCAGGATTATGGAACGCCACAGCCATCAATACTCAATACGGAGGCACCGGTCAAAACTTCTCCGCCTCGTCAGGTCTTATGAACCTCTATTCTGGCACTGCTTCCGCCATTGCCACCTCCTCCCTCGGTCTTCTCACCACCAATGTGGCGGAAGGAAACAATCTCTATTGGACAGCCGATCGTTTTGACAACCGACTATCAGCGACCACCTCGCTTCAGAACCTCACCACCCTTGCCAATCTTTCTATCACCGGCTCGCAAGTTTCCAACTTGAACACGCTCTGGGACAACCGCCTCTCCGCTACCACCTCGCTTCAAAATATCACCACTCTTGCCAACCTCGCCACTGTGGGAACGATCACCTCGGGAACTTGGGGCGGAACAACGATTGCGGTCAACAAAGGAGGAACGGGTCAGACAAGTTTCGGTCAAGGCTGGCTCAATTCTGATGGAACGACGATGTCGGCAAGCACCAGTCCGACTGTTAATTACATTGTGGCAACCTCGACGACCAAAGCCTCCACCTTTCCTTACGCCTCCACCACTGCTCTCACCGTCTCGGGCAATTCCT
>CAYIIG010000036.1:0-6398 GCA_964363425.1 uncultured Candidatus Saccharibacteria bacterium
ATTTCGCCACCTCGGCATAGAAATGACATTGAAACCTTAACATAAGTCTGAAAAATATCCAAAATAAAAAATCCTATCGACTATGAAGTCTGATCAAATTGTATATTTCCCTCGATAATTTCTTCATCGGAAAAGATTTTTTATTACTTTTTGTTTTCAAAGAAGTGAGTGTCGCGATAATGTATTTAACCTTCTCATCTTCAACAATACCGGCATCGGAATTGAATTTGAGAATTGCTCCGTCTTTAAGCTTACTCTCAAACCATCCGCCTTTGCGATAAAATTTTGCCGATTTAGGCAAACCTGCGCCGATATTTTCATTTTCAAAATGATTGCCTTTTAATAAAAGTTCTTTCAATAATTGACTTGACTCTTTGTTTAGTATTTTTTCTTTCTCAATCAGAAAGAAAAGCTCGGCGATATGTCTGACGCAAGTCAGAGTAATCGGGGCTTTTTTATATTTCGCCTTCTCAAATTTTCTTGGAAGAAATTTTCGCGTCACCTCGCTTCCCTGCCAGTTATATTTTTCGATTATATTTTTGTTTATATTTTCTCTACCGATCAAATCAATCAAGCAATTTGCCGCCGTATTATCGCTTCGCGAGAGCATTAACTCCAACAAATATCCTATACTTTCTTTATCGCCAAATTTCAGAAGTTTGCCGTTATCATAAGGTATTTGTTTTCTCTTATCGACGACATTGATTTTTGATACCGTGATTTTTTTATCTAAGTTTATGATTTTGTGTTCATACTGCCTCAGCACTTCCACCGCTACATAAATTTTATAAAGACTTGCAGAATAAAGAAAAAAATCAGTATTATATCCGCCCATTACAGGACTCTTACCACTCAAGTCTATGACGGCAATCGAAATATTTTTATTTAAAAACACGACGGGCTTATTCGAGCTCCCGTCGTGTTTGGGTATAATTTTCAGAGAAGAAAGAATATTTTCTATTGATTTGGAAAACTTAGCGTTGTGTTTCAGTTTGATAATTGGCATATCTATAGAATAAATCACTTGAGACACTTCCGCAATTCTTCCATATCATCGAAATGGTGTTTTATGCCTTTTATCTCTTGATATGTTTCGTGACCTTTGCCCGCCAAAAGAATAATGTCACCCGACGAAGCAGTCGAGCAAGCTTCTTTTATCGCTTCCCTTCTGTCAGCAAAGATTGAAGTCTTTTGCATCACCCCATCATCAAGTCCTTTTTTCATCTGTTCGATAATCGCCATAGGATCCTCCGAACGAGGATTGTCGGAAGTCAGAATCAATGCATCGCTCAATTCAGCCGAAATCTTCGCCATTATGGGTCTTTTTGTCGAATCTCTGTCTCCGCCACAGCCGATTACGGTTATAATTTTGCCGTTGCCTCTCCTAATGTCGCGAATGGTTTTCAAAACATTTTCAACAGCATCCGGAGTGTGGGCATAATCAACTATTCCAACAATTCCGGTTTTTGACTTGAAGTGTTCAAATCTCCCCTCCACAGGATCAAGCTCGCTCAATATTTTCAGGACTTTATCTTTGTTTTGATTCAAGAGAATCGCCACTCCATAAATTCCGAGAAAATTATAAGCATTGAAACTCCCGATAAGTTTCGTCTTGGTCAGATCGCCGTCGATCTTAAGCGTAAGTCCATCAAAGCTATTGTTAACTATCTCTGCTGTGAAGTCCGCGGGTGATTGCAGAGAAAAATATCTTTTGACAGCTTTGGAATTTTTATCCAAAACTTTGGCGTTTTCATCATCGAGATTACTCAAAACAAAAGCATCGCTTTCGAGCATATTGAGAAAGCCTTGCTTGGCTTTCAGGTATTCCTCAAATGTGCCGTGATAATCGAGATGGTCGTGAGTCAAGTTTGTGAATACGGCTCCAGCGAATTTCAATCCATCTATTCTATGCTGGACCACTGAATGCGAGCTCACCTCCATAAAACAATATTCGCAACCAGCTTTTATCATATCGCCCAACAACTCATTCAGCGTGATTGAATCCGGTGTAGTGTTCGTGGTCAAAAATTCTTCATCGCCAATCATATTTCTCACCGTCGAAATCAAGCCACACTTATAACCGAGTTTTTGGAACAAATGATACAAAAGTGTCACAGTCGTAGTCTTGCCGTTCGTTCCCGTCACGCCGACTAATTTCAATCGCGATGACGGATCATCAAAGAAATTACGCGCGATTTGAGCAAGAGCGATTTGGGTATTCGCAACCCTAAAATAAATTACACCCTCTTGTCGTAGTTTCGGCATTTTCTCGCAGACTACCGCGCGCGCTCCGTTTTCAACGGCTCTTTCTATAAAATTATGCCCATCGTCCTTGGCACCGCAGATAGCGACAAAAAGCGAAGACTGTTCGCATTTGCGAGAATCGATGCAGACTGATAAAATACGAATTTCACCAGAACAGCTCGTCTCAACAACTTGAACATCTTTTAATAATTCTTTTAGCGTTTTCATAAAATATCCTTTCTTAAAGGTGCATAAAAAATATAATTTATTTTGAATTAGGAAACTCACTTTTCTGTCATTCCCTTGACCCTGCCCGCCATCGCAAGAATGAGTCCGCTCAGGCGTTGCGGGCGCGGAAAAGGGAATCCAGACCAACATTGGTTCAATCTGGATTCCCGCTTTCGCGAGAATGACAGAAAGACTGGAAAAATAATAATTTGCGGGTGTTTCGCAATTAATAATTTACATTATCTGATAAAAATCTATTCTTTAAACTTTAAACTGTCAATTTTTATCGTCAGCCAAGTATTTCGCGGTCGCTTCGACAAGTTTTTTCATATCTTCAAATCTGCCGTCTCTCGTCGAGCCGAGAACGGAAATAACAACGGGATTCATTAGTCCGAAATCAAAAGCCACGACCAAATTACCGCCGGAAATATCAGTGTATCCGGTCTTGGACGCGATCAAGTTGGGAATTGCTCCAACAATCTCATTAGTATTTTGAGCTGTATGGCTTATAGAGTCAAGGGATGTCAATTCTATTTTGTCGTGAGCCGTTGCTTCAAGAATTTCCGGTTTATTTTTTATTATGTAAGCGAATAATTTCGCCATATCTTCCGCTGAACCATATCCGCCGTTTTCATTCAAAGATATGTCCAAGCCGGTTTCGTTCAGGTAATTCGTTTGACTAAGACCTATAACTTCCGCTTTTTTATTCATTGAGTCGATGAAATTTTGGCGCGCGATTTCTTTACCCGATTGATTTACTGACATTATTGCCAGTGGCGGTTTTACGCCAGAATCGTTTTTCAAACTTTCAACCGCGCTCGCCACCGCGTATATTCCGTCATTCGAAGATGACATCAAACTAAAATCAATCAAATCTTTGAGCTTCCATTTCTCATCACTCCTAAGACCGCTGTCGCCTTCTTGTTTTATGGAATCGGCGGTAATTTTGACATGCTCTGCGCCGGACATATTATCCAAAGCCACAAGCGCCGTCATAACCTTGGATACCGATGCTAGAGGCAGGCTTTCTTTCTCGTTCTTCACATAAATTGCTTTCTGCTCATTCACATCCCAAACGAAAACCGATTTTGCCAACAAAAAGATGTTGAAAAATGAATTCGTCTTTTTCATTAATGCATCATCGGCTTTTTTCCCTTGAATGCCGTTCTGAGGATAAGCGAACAGCAAAACAATAGTCGGAGCCAAAAACAAAATCGCGACAATTATTCTCGCTCTCAGCAGTTTGTAATCAATTTCCCTTATTAGGTTCATCTTCATATTCTTTATCTGTATTTTCTAGATTTTGACTGCCTTCGTCAAGAACATCTTTAGCTTCGCCTTTAACAATTTCCTCATCGCCGGAATATTCTTTGTTAATCGCCTCAAATTCCTTTCTCATATTTTCATATTCAGGAACATCTTCTATTTTTGACAGTCCGAGATGAGATAATAATTCAAACGACGGTTTGTATAAAAAGCTTCTTTGGTCGTCAGGCTTCACGACTTTTTCTATCAGTCCGCGCACGAGGAGATTTCTTAAAATGAAATTAGACTGCACGCCGCGAATATAATCAATCTCCGCGCGTGAAATCGGACCCTTGTAGAGTATTATTGATATCGTTTCAAGCCCCGCCTTTCCCAAATCTTTCACAAGTTCTTCTTTGGTCAAGATTTCCATAGTCGCGGACATTTGAGGCGCGGTTCCGAGCATCGCTTCATCATCTTTAAACACAAGAGTGATTCCCCGCATCTCAAGCTTTTGTTTCAAAGTCTCAAGGGCCTGCAAAATATCCTTTTCTTCCGCGTTCAAAATTTGCGAAAGTTTTTTAACGCGAACAGGCTCTCCTTTCCAGAAAAGCAAACTCTCAATTCGAGCGTCCAAAGGCAATATTTTTTTTTCTTGTTCCATCTTTGTAAAAATCTAAAATTATTTAGCGGAGTTAAATTAACTATGAGTATTTCGGCGTGCTCATCTCCTGCGTCTGCATTTTAATATCATCGAATTGATTCTCCTGCATCACCACGATTACCCCCTGCTTCACAAGCTCAAGCATCGCGAGAAAACTTACGATGATATTGATTTTATCCTCTTTTCCGATTTGCGCAAAATCCTTAAAGCTTATACTCAAACTTGTATTCACTCTTTCGGTAAGATTTTCAATCACCTCTTCCAAACTTATTATTTTTCTGACTGTCACTTTCGGCAAAGATTCGGTTTTTGGCAAATTTTTGAGCGTATCCCGCGCCGAATTGAGCAAGTTTGCCAATGTTATGCTTTCATCGGGCGAAAACACGGGAATTATCTTCCGCGCAAGCGGAGCAAAGATGATATTTTGCCCGAAGATCTTTTTGATTCCGACGCTCAATCCTTTAATTTTCTGATAGAGTTTCAGTCGTTTTTCAAGATCTTTTATATCATGTTCCTCTTCTTCAGTGAGACGAAGATTAGGCAAGAGAGATATTGATTTTATAAGAAGCAAAGTGGAAGCGATGAGAATAAAATTAGCGCTCTCTCCAATAGGAAATCTATTCAAATTTTTAATGTAAACAATGTAATCATCCGCCACTTTTGAAATGGAGATGTCATTTATAAATAATTTTCTCTTCTCAATCAGACCGAGAAGCAAATCCAGCGGTCCTTCAAATGTTTCCGTTTTTATCTTGAATGAAGTGGTCATTTTAGAATCCATCTTAAAAATAATGAATAATCCAAACGCCCAAATTTCGAGGGAAAAACAGAGGATGAGGAAGGAGACGCAACTTTCGTTGCGACGACTGACGAAACTCTGTTTTTTGCCGAAATTTGGGTGTTTAGATATTCAAGTGATTTTGACATAGTATTGTATAAGCGGTTATTTTTGAGATGGGTTCTAATTATTCCGCCAACATATTCTTTATAATTTTTATCATCGTCTCTTTTTCTTTGGGTTCGCTTTCAGCGACAAGAAGCGCCAGCGCCACTAGGGCGTTGTCGTTGATTTTTCTTTCACCCGAATTTTTGAACAAGTATCCTGTTTTATCCAAAAAATACACAAACAAAAAGGCGGCGGAGCGTTTGTTTCCATCAGAGAAAGGATGGTCTTTGATAATAAAATACAAGAGATGAGAGGCTTTATCTTCTATAGATGGATATAATTCTTTTCCGCCGAATGTCTGATAAAGCCCGCGAATAATTCCTTCAAAACTTCCGTCTCTCTCGCTTCCAAACAGATCTCCCGCTTCGTTTTTAGCTACTAATTCTTTTCTTAATTCCTTTATTATTTGCAAACAATGTTCGTAGGTCAGAATAAATTTAGTTTTTCCGCCTTTTAATTCTTTGAGCTCTCCTTTGTCGTATTGCTCAAGAATGGTCAGCGTTTTGGCATAACTGGAAAGCAAATTCAAAATTTCTCCGGCTTGCCCGCTTAATAATTCTTTTTTGGATTGCTTTTGCAAAAACAAAACGACTTCTTGCAGTTCGTGAAATTTATTTTGAGCCTCTATTAGCCGTTTTTCGTTTACAACATAACCTTGCGTTAAATATTGTTTCAAAGTTTGCGTAGCCCATTGACGGAAATGGATGGCTCGAGATGAATTTATGCGATAACCGACTGCCAAAATCACATCTAAGCTATAAAATTCAACTGGCTTGTCTGAGTCGGCAATGTGCATTTTTTGCACATTGCTTTTTTTATCAATTTCTTTATCGGTAAAAATTTTATTGATATGTTTTGTTATTACCGATCTTTCTTTATTAAAAAGTGATGCTATCTCTTTTTGCCTAAGCCAAACAGTCTCCTCTTCTAATCGCACATCCAAAACAACCTCATTTTTTGAAGTCTTGTAAATTATTATTTCTCCTTTTTGAAAACTGTCTTTTTTCATAACTTAAAATGGCTTTGTTGCACGAATACTAAATAATCAAACATCTCCTCATCCTTTCGCGA
>CAYIIG010000037.1:0-6217 GCA_964363425.1 uncultured Candidatus Saccharibacteria bacterium
CTGCGACCAATCGCTTAAGAGGCGACTGCTCTACCAACTGAGCTATAGGCGGATTTTTACAAAATGAGATTACGCATCGAACATGCAAACTCTATGAAAATCTAGCAAATTTAGGGCGTGGTGGCAAATTTAAAAAAGTATTCTTTATTTCATTTAATATGCCAGTGATTTTTTCATTTGCTGACGGTAAAATAATTTACGGATTTCCTCAACAAGAACAATCGATATCGCCACCGGTATGATTATCATCCAATCGGAAAGACTGAGCGGTACGGTTTTTAGATATGTATTCATCACTGGCGTGTAAACGGCGAGCATTTGAAGCGAAATAACGGTTAAGGTCGCCCAGACCAAGTATTTGTTAGAAAACGGATTCATTTTAAAAATAGACTTGTTGTCGGATCGGCAATTCCACGCGTTGAACCATTGAAAGGCGGCTAAAACCGTTAGCGATATCGTCCATGCTTTTGCCAGGTCTGCTTCGTAATAATTCTTAAAAAGAAAGAGCGTGCCGACAGCCATCACTATGGACATAAGAATCATTCTTTTCGCCATTAGCTTATCAACGAGATATTTGTCCGGCTTTTCAAACTTGCCGTCAAGCAAATGGCGCTCTTTAGGCTCCATAGCGAGCGATATATCTAAAAAGCCGTCGGTGACAAAATTCAGCCAAATGATCTGCGCCGCCAATATTGGCAGTGGATATCCCAAAATAAGCGCGCCGATAATCGCGAACACCTCACCCATGCTGGTGGAAAAAAGATATAGAATAACTTTCTTGATGGTTTTATAGATACTGCGTCCTTCTTCGATTGCCGAAACAATACTCTCCAAATTGTCATCAAGCAGGACAATATCAGAAGCCTCTTTGGCCACTTCGGTTCCAATGTTGCCCATAGCCACCCCAAGATCAGCGGCAACCAATGACGGCGCGTCATTCACTCCATCTCCTGTCATAGCCACTACTTCTCCGCGAGCGCGATACGCCCCGATGATTCTCATTTTGTGTTCCGGATTCACCCGAGCAAAGACTGAAACCGTTTTGAGTCTGTCGGATAACTCTGCATCAGACATGGCATCTATCTCCGATCCGATGAGCACTTCATCGCCTTCATTCCAAATGCCGATTTCCTTAGCTATGGCTTGAGCGGTTATTTTATGATCGCCGGTTATCATTACCACTTTTACTCCAGCCATCTCAGCCTTCTTTATTGCCGATGCCGCCTCCGGTCGTGTCGCGTCTTTCATGCCATAGAAGCCGACAAAGGTAAGATTTTTTACATTTTCCGATTTTAGTGTTTTGTCTGCATCTGAATCGATAGCGAAAGCGATCACTCGTAGCCCTTCCCGTGACATTTGATAAAAGACGGACTCAAGATTTTTTCGATCCGCTGGAGTCATTTTTTTACGCTTGTCATTCGACCAAACGGTCTCTGATAATTCCAGAATAACTTCGGGAGCGCCAACAGCGGTCAGAAAATTCTTACTGTCAACACAATGAACCATAGTATGATATTTGAGCTGATAGTTAAAAGGAATCTCCCCGACAACAGGAAATTCTTGCTCTAAATTTTCTTTATTAAAACCGAGCTTTTGCGAAAGTACGAGCATGGCCGCTTCAGTAGGGTCCCCACTGATTCGAAAGCGTTTATCCTCTTCGGAATATGTCACTCTGGCGCTGGCGCAAAAAGCGGCAATCTTTCCAGCGAGCAAAAGTTCAGGATGATTCGCGGCGTCGGTGACACGGCTATTCAACCTGATATCGCCTTTTGATTCGTATCCAACTCCACCGACATCAAACATCGTCTCTTTCACATACACTTTTTGAATCACCAACTCGTTTTTTGTGATCGTACCGGTTTTATCAATGGCAATAATGCTTGCTTGCCCCAAAGTCTCGACGGCCTGCAACTTCTTCACTAATGCATTGCGTTTGCTCATCCGCCACATACCCATAGCGAGAATGAGGGTCACAACAATCGGTAGTCCTTCTGGTACAATCGATACTGACAAAGAAACGATTGTCGTGAACATCTCTTTGGCTGGTTTACCCACAGCGATGCCAAGCGCAAAAATCACCACTGAAACAATTGCTACGGTTGCGATGATAAGGTATGAAAGGTACCGAATGTTAGCCTTGAGGGGGATCTCGGTATCAATGACTGCAATCTTGCTTGCGATCGCGCCGATGGTGGTTTGTGATCCTGTTGCAACCACTATTGCTCGGCCATTTCCTGCGACGATATTTGTCCCTTTGTAAACCATATTTTTATACTGCCCGACTGTTTCTCCGGCGGTCTCCCGCTCGTTTGTTTTATGCGCCGCCCCTGACTCTCCGGTAAGCGCCGCCTCATCTACTTTGAGATTATTAGAAACAATGATGCGCATATCAGCAGGAACTTTTTCTCCTTCCTGTAAAATGACGATATCTCCACGCACCAGTTCCGTGTCTGAAATAATGATCTCCTTGTCGTCTCGAAGCGCTGTGGCTTTTGTTTCAACGAATTTCTTGAGAGCAAGCAGAGTATTCTGCACCTTGCCCTCCTGAATTGTTCCAACGATGGCATTGAAAATAAGGACGGCGAGAATAATCGAACCATCAACCACTTCTCCGATTACGAACACCACGACGCTTGCGGCTACGAGTATATAAATAAGCGGGCTTTGAAATTGACGCAGAAAAATAATGAAAATACCATCCACCTTTGCCTCTGGTAATTTGTTCCACCCGTATTGCGTCAGTCGCAAGGTTGCTTCTGTGTTGCTTAAACCTCGCTCACCGGAACGCAATTCTTCAATAACAGTCGTCAGTGATTTTGTATGCCATAAAATTTGTTGCGTTTTTGTCATAAATCCATTTTAGACTTTATCATTTTCGCCTAAACTTGGATGTTTCGTTTCCAAGTCAATGTATTTTTCTCAGATTGTCCCACAGTCCATCCATGCTTATAATATCTTCGACAACTCTAATGATTAGAAAGAAACTATAGCATAAACCATCTCTGCAAAACAAAATTTTTGTTATTCCGCCGAATGTAAATCATCCCCACAACTTGGGTGTTTCGTTGCCAAGTGAATTATTTTTTTACGAAATGTTCGTTTTAAGCGCCACACCTTCAATCACTAAGATACAGATACATAATTTATTTTCATTTTAGACAGAGAAATGATATAGTATTGGTAATTATGGACGAGGACAAAATACAAAAAGAAATCAACAAGGGCATAGTGTCGAGAAACATTACGACCGAGATGAAGGAGTCGTATCTTGATTACGCGATGTCGGTCATCACAATGAGAGCGTTGCCGGATGTGAGAGATGGATTGAAGCCTGTGCATAGAAGAATTCTTTTCGCTATGCATGAGATAGGTCTGCACGCCGGCGCGAAGACTAGAAAATCCGCCAAAATCACCGGAGATGTGACAGGTAACTATCATCCTCACGGAAGTGTTTCCGTCTATGACGCGATGGTGAAGATGGCGCAGGATTTTTCATACCGATATCCACTTATCATCGGACAGGGAAACTTCGGTTCGATTGATGGAGACAACGCCGCCGCCGAACGATACACTGAAGCCAAGATGTCTCGAATTTCAGGCGAGATGATGCGGGACATTGACAGAGATACTGTTGACTTCCGTCCCAACTACGAAAACACTAGAAAAGAGCCAGTGGTATTGCCGGCGACTGCTCCTAATTTGCTTTTAAACGGCACGCTCGGCATTGCTGTCGGTATGGCGACCAACATTCCGCCTCACAACCTCGGCGAGATTGTGGATGCGACAACTCATCTTATTGATAACAAGGACGCAACAGGTGAAGACCTTATGGAATTTGTCAAAGGTCCGGATTTCCCAGTGGGAGGAATCATTTATAATAAAAAAGACATCCATCACGCTTACGCGACAGGGAGAGGCGGAGTGGTGACCAGAGGTGTGGCGGAAATTACCGAAGATAAGAAAGGTATGTCGCAGATAATTATCAGCTCGATTCCTTTCCGCGTGAACAAAGCCGAGCTTATAATAAAAATAGCCGAACTGGTGAGAGACAAGAAAGTGGAGGGAATCAAGGGTCTTCGAGATGAATCAGCTAAAGATATACGAATAGCGATTGATTTAAAGAGCGGAGCTCATCCGCAGAAAGTTTTGAATTTCCTATATAAGCATACTCAACTCGAAGACACTTTTCATTTCAATATGGTGGCTTTGGTTAACGGCGTGCCCCAGACTCTTTCGCTGAAATCGATCCTTGAAGAATTCATAGGGCACAGAAAAATTGTAGTGAGAAGAAGGACAGAATTCGACCTGCGAAAAGCCGAGGACAGAGAGCATATTCTTTTGGGTCTGTCCAAAGCGCTTGACCATATTGACAGAATTATCAAGCTCATTAAACAGTCTAAAGATGTCGTCGAAGCGCAGAATAATTTGATGAAAGAATTCAAATTTTCCGAAAGACAGGCTGTCGCTATTCTTGAAATGAAGCTCCAGAGACTTGCGGGACTCGAAAGAAAGAAGATTGAAGATGAGCTTAAAGCGATTCAAGCTCTGATTAAAGTCTTGAAAGATATTCTGGCTAATCCCAAGAAAATACTTGGCATAATAAAAGATGAGCTTAAAGCGATAAAAGAAAAATACGGCGACGAAAGAAGGACAAAAGTCGTAAAGCAGGGAGCGGAAGCGCTTTCAGATGAAGATTTAATTCCCGACGAAGAAACTGTTCTTGTGCTTACGACCGGAGGATACATCAAGAGGACCAATCCCGATGAATACAAGAAACAGAAGAGGGGAGGTGTCGGTGTGGTGGATTTGGATACTAAAGATGAGGACTTTGTCACGACTTTTTTGACAGCGACGATGCATAGCGATGTCTTGTTCTTCACCGACAAAGGCAAAGCTTACCAAGTGAAAATGTATGAATTGCCGGAAGGCAGGAGAGCGACGAAAGGCAAGTCCATTATGAATTTCCTTTCCGTTGATTCCAATGAGAAAGTGACTTCTGTTTTGGCAATGCCGAAAGAGGCGAAGAAGCTCAGCTTGTCGCTTCTTATGATTACGAAAAACGGGGTTGCAAAAAGAGTTGACGCCGAAGCGTTCCATGATGTGCGAAGAAGCGGTCTTATCGCCATCACACTCCAAGAAGGCGATGAGCTCAAAGCGGTTTCTTTCTGCGCGCCGGAAAGCGAGGCGATTATCGCCACTTCCAAAGGGCAGTCGATTCGTTTCAAAGAATCAGACATCCGAGTAATGGGTAGAGGGGCGGCGGGCGTGAGGGCGATAAAGCTAGGTAAAGGCGACAGTGTCGTCGGAGCGGATGTCATTAAAAAGGACGCGAAAAATCAGGCATTCTTGGTAATTAGCCAAAACGGCTACGGCAAAAAAACCGATCTCGGTGAATACAAAACACAAAATAGGGGCGGATCTGGAATTAAAACAATGAAAGTCACTTCAAAAACCGGAGACATTATCGCTTCAAAGGTGGTCACTGAAGAAGAGGAAGAAATCGTGGCAATCTCCAAGAAAAGTCAAGTTATAAGAATTGACGCCAAAGAAATACCATCTCTCGGCAGGCAGACTCAGGGAGTGCGAATAATGAAACTTCGAGAAGGTGACAGTCTGGTTTCTTTGATTTGTCTTTAAAATTTTCTATTGACGATCCAATTGTTTTCCCACCAACTTGGACATCCGATGTCCAAGTTGGTGGGGGGGTGTAATTGCAAAACAATGAGAAAAGTAAATTTTGTAAATAACGAATACTATCATATCTATAACAGAGGAGTTGATAAGCGGGAAATCTTCTCCGATCATTATGATATGAAAAGATTTTTCCAGAAAGCTTGTCGTGATAGATGACTTTTACACAATGAAAGATTAGGTAGTCTGCGATAATAAGGAAATAAAGTGACATCATCTCAGGGCATTGAAATTATTGTTTCTTAATTTGGGGTTAATTAACTAAGTGTTCTTGGTTGAGTTTCCCACTAAAATTACCTAAAATATTATGAATTTTATTCAATTTTTAAAAGACCGCAAAAAAAACTTAATCATTTTCGGCGCAATTGTCTTTATTTTTATTGGGCTTCGCGTGTTTGGAATCTATCTTCCTTATCATCAGGACGAATGGAAAAATGTGTCGACATCGTCAACTGTTGCCGGAGCCGGTTCATTTTTCGCCCATCCTCCGCTTTTCCAAATGATTTTTGTCGCTGGAAATTTTATC
>CAYIIG010000038.1:0-6189 GCA_964363425.1 uncultured Candidatus Saccharibacteria bacterium
ATGTTTGCGTTAAATGCCAAAAGTGAAGTTGGGGCATTTCGTAATTCAAAGAATTTTAGGATTAGCCGGCAAAAAGGAAGCCACATCAACTTGGCGCGAGTTGTATCCGAAAATAAACAAGTGGTGACCATACCAAACCATAAAGAAATAGACCGCGGAACATTGCATAACATTTTTAAAAAACTCTCACCGTTTATTCCTGAAGTTGAACTTAAAAAATTCTTTTATACAAGCAATTGATTTACGGCTTGGCGACACTAAAACCTTGGCAAAAATCCACTAGCGTAAAAAAACAGATAGGTTGAAAAATTATTCTGCAAAAATTTGCGGGATTTTTAGGAAGGTATATGATGTTTAGACAATCACATAGCAATAGGCGAGCAGGAATAAGGTCTTTTTATTGTCCGTTTTTCAGTTTATAAAATAAAGGCTTCTGACCATAATTTCAATTTTCCCCCATTGTATTTTAATACAAGTGTTGTAATACCATTTTCAATTATCTCTTTCGCTTTTATCAACAAAAACAGTCTTATTTATAGCTATATTTTACCTACCGAATACGAATAAGTTTTTCAAGGATGGTATAATTGATTGTTGAACTGGGAGAAGGGGAAGCGGTTAATTAGATTAGAGATGGTATAATTTGCTTTAAAAAATGGGTTTCGAATCTTTTAACATGAATAAAATTGAATCTGGAAATAAACCAGAGAAACTTTATCGAGGATTCACAGTCAATCCTGAAGCACTCTCGCTTCAAATGCTAAAACAGGAGCTTGTTCCAGGAACGGTAAACGAAGATGACCCGACAAAGATCGGAGATGGTAATGAAATTGGTGTTTATATGAGTACAAATTCCACAATGGTTGAATCGGCTTATACCCATAGCAGAGTTAGTATCACAGTGCCTCGCTACAACGACAGAGGTGGTATAACAAATTTCATAACGCTACCCGCTTGTGGGATTGTTGTTGAGGTCGATACTAGCAACCTTGCTGTTCGTCCACCAAAGATAACTAAAACTCTCCAGGGTGTTTACAATAATGGGTTTCAGGGTGATGAGTGGATAGCAGATACTGTGCCAAAAGAAGCGTATCGAGTAACAAAGTTAATGTTGTCAGCTCATGCTAACGATGTTAATAAAGTAGTTCTTGATATAAATGGATTTAACGACGAACAAATGTTGGAGGCGATAAACACCATAAAAAACGAATTCAGCAATAGAAAACAAGAGGCGCTTAAATTCAAGACCTTTCTGGAATCTCTACCTGAACGAGAAAGACTTAATGAATTTTTCCTCAAAAGAAAGTATGAAAAATATAAACAAAATAATACAATTACAGAGGTAGATACAAAAAGAAATGATAGTGAAAATAAAAAACCGGAGCAAAAAAGTCTGTGAAAATCAACACTTGGATGTTTCGTTTCCAAGTTGTCCGAGGGACTGGATCCCCGCGTTCGCGGGGATGACAGATGGGGAGAATGAAGGGCGTGGGATGACAGGGGGGAGAGGAGCTGGATAACAAAAATTTTATTTAAAATATGAACAAAGAGAGAGAAAAAATAATAAGTGAAATGTTGCAAAAGGACGATTCGAAAGAAGGCGGTTTGAGAGTGTTGGTTATCGGCACGGACAGGAGTATTTTCAAGCTGGACAGTGTGGCTAGGGGAAGAATGATAGAATATGGAAAATTATTTCAGCAGTTGCATATAATTATTTTTACGAAAAGATTTCAGAAATTTGAAATTGAGCAAATCGCTGAAAATGTCTGGATTTACCCAACAAGGTCTTGGATCAGATGGCTTTATCCGTTTGATGCGGTCAAAGTCGCGAAGGTGGAGTTCGGCGATTTTCTTCCCAAGATAATAGATGTCATATCCGTTCAAGATCCTTTTGAGACGGCGATTGCAGGACTGTTGATTGCGAAGAAATTCAAACTTCCGCTTCAAATTCAAGTCCACACGGATTTCTTAAACCAATATTTTTTGAAAGGGTCTTTTCTGAATAAAATAAGAATAATAATTGGCAAATATTCACTGAAAAGAGCCGATCGCATCCGTGTCGTCTCAAAAAGTGTAAAAGATTCTTTGCTTATGAACTTGGGCGCGAATCTTGAATCCAAAATAGACATACTCCCGATTTTTGTCAATACGGAAAGACTCATAAATACACCGGCGAGTTTCGATGTCAGGAAGAAATATCCGCAATTTTCTTTTGTCATATTGATGGCTTCTCGGCTAGAAAAAGAAAAAAATATTGATTTAGCCGTTGAGGTGATGAAAGATTTGGTTCGAAACTATTCTAAAATCGGCTTGGTGATTGTCGGCGACGGCAGAGAGAAAAATAAACTGAAACGGCTTGTCGCGGAATACGGTCTGGAGAAAAATGTGATTTTTGAAGGTTGGCAAAATGATTTGATTTCTTATTACAAAACTGTCAATGTCTTTCTTTCCACTTCTTTTTACGAAGGATACGGACTGACTATTGTCGAAGCCCTCACTTGTGGTTGCCCCGTCATTTCTTCCGATGTCGGCATTGCGAGCGAAATGATAACCGATGGTGAAAACGGTTTTGTCTGCCCAGTCGCCGATAAAAATTGTTTTAAAAGAAAAATTTTGGAGCTTATCGGAAAGCCGAGTCTGAGAATCAGTTTAAGTGTCAATTCTAGAGAGTTTACTAGAGATAAACCTGTAGAAAGCAAAGACGGTTATTTGTCCGAATATAAAAGGATTATGGAGAAATGCGTCAAACTTGGAGACGAAACGACCAAGTGATTTCGAAGATTGATCCGCCATAAGCGACATCGGATCTCGATTATGGCTGTGGAAATTGGGAAAAAGAGCCGTTTTGGTTTAAAATTATCAAATATGAAAATACTTATCGCTACCGGCATATATCCGCCCGACATCGGCGGTCCGGCGACATATTCCAAACTTCTCTATGCTGAATTACTGAAGCGAGGATATGATGTGAAAATACTTTCTTTCGGGGAAGTGAGGAGGTTACCGAAGACGATTCGCCATATTGTATATTTTTTCAAAACTTTAAATAGAGCTCGAAAATGCGATATTATTTTTGCCCAAGATCCGGTGAGTATTGGACTA
Organism: uncultured Candidatus Saccharibacteria bacterium; assembly: GCA_964363425.1. Lineage (GTDB taxonomy): Bacteria > Patescibacteriota > Minisyncoccia > Phycocordibacterales > GWA1-40-21 > GWA1-40-21. The sequence goes on from CAYIIG010000038.1 coordinate 3,103, forward strand.
CCTGCAATGACTGCTTCTAAGATTTTGAGAAAAAAATTCTTGATAAGGGTCGCTGGTGATTACGCGTGGGAACAGTCTGTTCAACGGTTTGGCTGCAGGGATAATATTGATGACTTCCAGCTAAAAAAGTATGGATTTATGGTTGAATTATTCAAAATGATTCAAAAATTTGTCGTGAGTAGGGCGGATAAGGTAATAGCTCCCAGTCATTATTTTAATAAACTTGTTTCAGGCTGGATAGCAGATATTTCTAAAGTTGAAACTATTTATAATGGAATAGATTTTTCCGACATACCCGAAGAGAAACCTAATTTTGAAGCAAAAACTATTATTTCAGCAGGAAGACTAATAAAGCTGAAGGGCTTTGAATTTTTAATTAAGACAATGAAAAGTTTGCCTGAATGGAAGCTCTTTATCGCGGGTGACGGTCCGGACAGGGAGAGACTTGCGAAAACTATCAATATTTTGGCGATGGAAGACAGGGTTTTTCTTTTGGGTAATTTGAATAGGGTGGATTTAATAAAAAAAATGCAACGATGCGAAGTTTTTGCGCTCGGCTCGTTTTCGGAGAGCTTCTCTTTTATCACAGTGGAAGCCATGCGAGCTTGCGTTCCGGTTATCGCCACCAATGTTGGCAGTTTGCCAGAAATAGTAGAAAATGGCAAAGAGGGGATTTTGATAGAACTAGGTAATGAAGAACAGTTATTGTCGGCAATCAAGAAAATCGACGGAGATGAATACTTCCGTAATTCAATAATTAAAAACGCCAAGAAGAAATCGGAAAATTTTTCTATAAATAAGACCCTGGATCGTTTGACGGAAATTATGGCGAAACTCTGATTATTATGTTTTACTATTACAAATATGCTTAAGAAAAATTATCAAAATATGCATAAGCGCTTCAAGCGCCACGCGCCATCTGTCATTTATGATAATATTTTCAGGCACAGACAAATCGTTAAATTCTTAATCGCTGGAGGAAGTTCAACTTCAGTTGATCTTCTTATATATTATGTCCTCACTTATTGGGTCGGACTCTGGTATATCGCTTCGGCAATCTCGTCTTTTGTCATTGCTTTCTGGATAAGTTTTGGTCTTATGAAATTTTGGACATTCAGAGACAGAAATACCAAAAAGATGCTGAAGCAGACATACCTCTACTTTTTTGTGGCGATTATCAATCTTGGCATAAGCACTCTTCTTATATATCTTTTTGTTGATTATATTCATATTCACAAATTTGTCTCTAAAATCATCGCGAATGCCACAATAGCAATCGAAAGCTTTTTTGTTTATAGATATTTTATTTTTGCAAAAATAAATAATGCAGAAATAAGGGAGACAGAACAAGAATTGAATCTGCCCTAATAATTATGAAATTACTGATTTTGACGCAAAAAATTGATGTAAATGATCCTATACTCGGCTTTTTCCATCGTTGGGTGGAAGAATTTTCAAAAAATTTTGAACAAATAACGGTTATCTGTCTGCAAAAGGGCGAATATAACTTGCCCCAGAATACGAAAATTCTTTCTTTGGGAAAAGAGAACTTTCGACTTTTCCAAAAATTTAAATATCTTTTTAATTTTTGGAAGTATATTTGGCAAGAGCGAAAGACTTACGATTTCGTATTTGTTCACATGAATCAGGAATATGTTCTGCTCGGGGGAATTTTTTGGAAACTCTTTGGCAAGAAGATATACATATGGAGGAATCATCACGCCGGGTCATTTCTCACTGATGTCGCCGTGGCTTTTTGCGAAAAAGTTTTTTGCACCTCCAAATATTCTTACACCGCCAAGTACAAGAAAACAGTCTTGATGCCGGTCGGAATAGACACTAATAAGTTTATAAAGTTAGAAAGTTCAAAAGTTAATAAAATAAGAAATTCAATACTTTTTATTGGGAGAATTTCGCCTTCAAAAAATATCCACTTATTCATTGAGGCGCTCGGAATACTTAAGGATGAGGGAATAAGCTTTACGGCGAATATCTATGGGGACGCATCACCTGATGATATTTTATATTTTGAAAAATTAACATTGCGGGCGCGCGAGCTTGGTTTGGAAGACATTTTGAAGTTCCAAAAAGGAGTGCCTAACCATCGAACACCTGAAATTTATAATTCCCATGAAATTTTCGTGAACCTGAGCTCAAGCGGAATGTATGATAAAACTATCTTTGAGGCAATGGCTTGCGGAGGTCTTGTTCTTGCGTCAAATGATAATCTAAGGGACCAGATTGATGACAGGCTCGTGATTAACAACAGAAAGGCGGAAGAAGTGGCAACGCGATTGACTATGATTTTAGCTTTGCTCGAAGAAGAAAAACAAAAAATAATTTCCGATAACATAAAATTTGCCGAGACACACAGCTTAAATCATCTTTCAGAAAAATTACTGGTTATGATGGAATAGCAATTATTGTCATTTTTTTGATGGGGGCATGTTTAGTGTTATGATATTTTGATGAAAATCTGCTTTTTCGGCATATATAATCCGTCTTATTCTAGAAACAATATCTTATTGACTGGTCTGGCTGACGCCGGAGCAGAGATTATTCATTGCGGGGCAGACTGGCGGGATCCATTAAGATATTTCAAATTATGGAAATCACTTCGCGCCCTGCGGAATCAATACGATTGTATTTACGCGGCATATCCTTCACCGGTACCAACAATCATCGCGCGGCTGATTTCCAAAAGACCTGTAGTCTCAGATGCTTTTTACTCTATGTATGACGCTGTCGTAAACGATCGGCGCGAAATTGGATGTTGGCATCCGAGAGCGTTAAAATTACTTTTGATTGATTGGCTCGGTATTATGCTTGCTCATTTGGTTATCACCGATACGGAAGAACACAAGAAATATTGGTCATTGTGGTGGGGGGTAAATAAGACAAAAATACATCCGGTATATCTCGGTATCAACAATCAACATTTTCATCCTTTGCCGGTATCGCAAAAAGATTATTTCCTTGTTCATTTTCACGGGAATTATGTTCCACTTCAGGGAGTGGCTAAAATAATCGAAGCGGCTCGCTTATGCGCCAATGACCAGAAAATTCGTTTTCGGCTTGTGGGATCTG
>CAYIIG010000039.1:0-5864 GCA_964363425.1 uncultured Candidatus Saccharibacteria bacterium
CTTAGTTGGTAGAGCGCCTCATTTGCAATGAGGAGGTCAGCGGTTCGAATCCGCTCAGGTCCACAAAAATAAGGAGTCGAAGACGACTATATTTTTGTGGTGTGTCATTAACAAAGTCCGAACCTATTACGAACAAAACCCTGATGCCGACTAATCGCACGCTCCGCGTGCGTGGTGACTCGGAACTACCTCGTACGCTCTAAAACAATGGACTCGGTTTTGCGGAAGCATTTTTCTGGGGGTAAAGGTTTCCGCAAAACCTCGGCTCTCTTCGGATTTCACAAGCGGAGGATTCCTCCCCAGACCCAGTATGAGAGAATACTGGTTCTTTTGTATTAGAGCGTATGAGGTAGTTTCGAGCCATCACGCCGACCCCGTAGGTCATTCTACTGAATGAGGAGCGTGCGATTGGTCGGCATCAGGATTTTGTTTAAAAGACACCGGGGATTGAGTAATTATTTCAGTGGAAAATCGCGAGGTTTCTATTCTTTGCGCAGGGGCGCGTTCTTTATTATTTCAATCACTTCTTCGATCGAGTCCGTGATTTTGTATGTGCTCATATCTTTGGCGTCTATCGTGGAATTTTCCTTAAGAAGAGTTTCTCGGATGAATTCATCCAATTTGTTCCAAAATTTGCTCCCAACCAGAATAATAGGCACCGGCGGTATTTTCTTAGTCTGGACAAGTGTCAGTATTTCAAACAGCTCGTCCATCGTCCCGAATCCGCCCGGAAAAAAAATGTAGGTTTCGGAGGAAAAAGAAAGGATAACTTTTCTGATGAAGAAAAAAGAAAATTCTCTGAAATCGTTCAGGTAATCATTGTTTAATTGTCTAATGAGCTTGATCACTATACCTAATGAATGCCCGCACGCTTCATACGCGCCTTTATTCGCGGCCTCCATAATTCCCGGTCCGCCACCGCTCACGACGGCGTAATTAAGTTCTTTTACAATTCGACCGGCGAGTTCCTCGGCGAGCTTGTAGTATTCATTATCATTCATAAAACTTGAGGATCCGAAGAATGTGACGGATCGAGGGTATTTCTTTATCATTTCAAATCCTGCCGTAAATTCATTCTTTATGGTCTCCATTCTTTTTTTAATGGCATCTTCAACTTCTTTCAAAGTCAGCGGAGGTTGCGCTTCATAGCACAACTCTTGATATACTTGGCATTTTGTTTTTACTTCTTTCATATTTTTGAATCTGATAATTTAACTTTTTTTAAAATTCACTTAAGCTCTTTTAAGTTTAACAGCAATAGCGAGTTTTGCATATTTGCATTCCAAAAAATATGTTTTGTGATATACTACTGAAATTAAAATCAGTTTTAGTTTTTTATTGGCGATATTTAATAATATAAAATATATTTTTTTATGAAAAAAAGAAATGAAATAATAGCGGTGGCGATTGCTCTTGTGGCGATTGGCGCGGTGTTTTTTTGGGGCAAAGGTTTTAACAAGATTATTCCTGGCGTTAATAACGATAATAACAAAATGCAAAATGAAAATAATGCGGGAGGCGTCGCAAACAATATCGCGAAAAATGGAGATATTATTTCCGTTCATTATACCGGAACATTGGAAAACGGCGTGAAGTTTGACAGCTCGCTTGACCGAGGACAGCCGTTTGAATTTACTCTCGGCGTCGGTCAGGTAATCAAAGGTTTTGATAAAGGAATACTCGGAATGAAAGTTGGAGATAAAAAAAGAATTGTAATCAGTCCTGAAGATGGGTACGGCAATCAAAAAGCCGGTTCCATTCCTCCGAATTCGACACTTATTTTTGATGTTGAGTTGTTGGGCATAAAGACAGGGGCAACACCTACTGCTGAATAATGCTTTCTTCCTCTATTAAATTCAAAATCGAAAAAAGGCTTAAAGGTAAGCTGGGCAGAGCTGGTGTTTTAGAGACCGCGAGCGGTTCTATTCAAACACCGGCTTTTGTCGTTGTTGGAACTAAGGCGACTGTGAAATCGTTGACATCTGAACAGGTTCGAGATTTGGGCGCACAAGTCGTCCTCGCCAACACCTATCATCTCTATCTCCAGCCCGGCGACGATATTGTGGCGAAGTCCGGCGGACTGCGAAAATTTATGAATTGGCGGGGACCGACGATGACAGATTCAGGCGGGTTCCAGGTTTTTTCTTTGGGTGTGGCCTATGGAAAAGAAATTTCCAAAGTCGTGAAAATTACTGATCCGTCGCTTATGATCCCTGAACGATTTGACGATTCCAGCGCTCCGCGCTTGGCGAAAATCGGTCAAGACGGAGTGTCTTTCAAGTCGCATTTGGATGGATCAATTCATTACATAACTCCGGAAAAATCAATCCAAATTCAGCACAATCTTGGCGCCGATATTATTTTCGCTTTTGACGAATGTACTTCGCCCGCGGAAAATGTCCGCTATCAAGAAGAGGCGCTTGATCGGACGCACAGATGGGCGAAAAGATGTTTGGAAGAGCATATCAAATTAAATACAAATAAGAATGTCGCGCTGTTCGGAATTGTCCAAGGCGGGAGGGAAGAAGGGTTAAGAAAAAAATCCGCAAAATTTATAGCAGAAACCGAAATTGACGGCGAAGGTTTCGACGGTTTTGGAATCGGAGGGTCTTTTGCGAAAGAAGATATGTCTACTGCCGTGCGATGGGTCAATGAAATTTTACCGGAAGAAAAACCTCGGCATCTGCTCGGTATCGGCGACCCGGAAGATTTGTTTATGGGCATAGAAAACGGCGTTGACCTTTTTGACTGCGTCGCCCCGACAAGAATTGCCAGAAACGGCTCGCTTTACACGGCATCTGGTAAAATAAATATCTTGAACGCGAAATTCGTTTCAGACTTTTCAAAAATTAATGAGAACTGCCGTTGTTATACTTGCGAAAATTACACAAAATCCTATCTTTCGCACTTATTCCGAGGCAAAGAAATCTTGGCAAATACTTTGGCGTCAATTCATAATCTTTATTTCATTGTGAATTTAGTGAAAAAAATCCGCCAATCCATCATGGACGATAATTTCGAGGGGTTTAAAAAAAGTTTTATGGAACGGTATAAATAACCGTTCGCATTTTATTTTTAAAAGCACGAATATCCGCCTACTGACGGATTTCTCTGCTCGTCAATCAAGAAAATAATTAACTTAAGAAAGTTGTTATTTTCTAATTGACTGTGCAAGGCTTTTAAAAATAGAATGCTCACTTAGGCGGAAAGAAGACTGCGCAATGTTTTGCAAAAGACAATCCTCGCTCAAACGGTAAGAAAAAACACGCGTAATTTTCTGCTGAAAATTCGCTATACTCGCGCCGTCGCGCTTGCCCAATGTTTTTAAAAACAAAATCCTCGCTTACCCAGCAAAGTGCACATATCAAGCACAAGACTTTTAAAATAATTTCTAAAACGGATTAATGCGAAATATTTTCAAAAGTGTTAATATGTCGTTATAATGACAGAAATAATACCGGCGATACTACCGGAAGACATTGACGATTTGAGAGAAAAACTTTCCATAATTTCCGGAATTGTTCCTTTGGCGCAGATTGATGTTGTGGACGGTAAATTCGCGCCGACCAAGACTTGGCCTTACAAGAAAGGGGTTGATGAAACTTTTTTAAGAATTGTCGCTCAGGGAGAAGGTTTTCCTTTTTGGGACAGCGTGGATTTTGAAGTTGATTTAATGGTCAAGCATCCGGAAAATATCATTGACGATTGGATCGCCGCCGGAGCCAAAAGGCTGGTAATCCATATCGAATCGACGCCCGACCCGCTTTCTTTAGTTAGAAAAATAAGGCAAGAATACGAGCATTCAAGCGAATCTTCGAATAAGATAGAGGTGGGTATTGCCTTGGACATAGAAACGCCGAATGAAGAAATATATGACCTTTTGAACGCGGTCGGCGAGGACGATGAATTCGTCTCTCAAATAGACTTCATCCAGTTTATGGGGATTGAAAATGTCGGGTATCAAGGCGAGCCGTTTGACGAGAGGGTAATCGAGAAAATCCGTGAATTGCGCGAGAAGTTTCCAGAGATTATAATAAGCGTTGACGGCGGGGTTTCTTTGGAGAATGCACACGAGCTTATCAAAGCAGGCGCGAACAGGCTTGTGTCCGGCTCGGCGATTTTCGAAAGCGGGGATATTGCCGGAACGATTGAGGTGTTTCAAAATTTGGGGTGATTATTATTAATGTGTGAGTCTTTAAATAAAATGTCCCACCTTACAGACGAACAAATAAAAAAACTGGAAATCATGGCGAACACGATTCGTCAGGATATTATCTCTATGCTTTTGGAAGCGAAGTCCGGACATTCGGCAGGACCTTTGGGGATGGCGGATGTTTTTACGGTTTTGTATCATACGGACGCTATTAAGCACGATCCGAAAAATCTCGATTGGGAGGAGAGGGATAGAATTGTTCTATCAAACGGACACATTTGCCCGGTGCTTTATGCGGCGATGGCGAGTGCGGGATACTTTCCGACGGGAGAATTGAAAACTTTGCGAAAATTCGGCTCAAGACTGCAAGGGCATCCGCACAGATTGATGTTGCCTGGATTGGAAACCTCATCTGGTCCGCTCGGCTCCGGCTTGTCGCAATCCGCCGGAATGGCTTACGCTTTCAAGATGGACAAAAAGAAAAATCATGTCGTGTGCCTTATGGGCGACGGCGAGCTTGATTGCGGACAAATTTGGGAAGCGACGATGTGGGCTGGTAAAAACAAACTGGACAATCTCACGGCCATAATAGACAGAAACAATATCCAGATAGACGGTTTTACGGAAGATATAATGCCGATGGAACCGCTTGCGGACAAGTTCAGAGCATTTAATTGGCATGTGATAGAAATAGACGGCAATAATATCTGCGCAATCTACGACGCGCTTAATCAAGCCAGAGCTGTTTTTGAAAAGCCAGTCTGCATCATCGCTTACACTATTCCCGGCAAAGGCGTGGATTTTATGGAGCAAGACTTCAACTGGCACGGCAAACCGCCGAACAAAGAGGAGGGTGAAAACGCACTGAGACAATTAAGGACATTAGGCGGGAAGATAAAGGAGGAATAATTTAAAATTAAACAAAAATATGATTAAAATTTTATTTTTTACAGCAGAAGCAATTTTTTTCTTGACAATTGGATTGTTATATTACTATGCCCCCGAGAACTCTAATTTTTGGAACGATGGATTCGGCGGTTCTGTGTTTAGAGGCTATGACTATATTGAGGAGGTGTTTTTTTTATCAACGCTAGTACTGATTCTCTTTAACATATTAATATCATGGTGGGGCTTTAAAAACGGAATAAAAAAATGGTTAATGAATATTGTTTATATAGAATTCGTGGGAATAATTGCCATGATTCCATTATTTTTTAACTATCATCCGTATAACGGGCATATCCCATCTGCTGTGTTTACAGCTTTATTGTCTGTTGTCTTTTTTTTAATATTACTAAGCATTCTTAAAAAAACCATTAATCCAAAAACAAAAAGTCGGTTTGGGCTTGTGTTATCTTTTATTATTGTAAACTTTGTTTTTATTTTCTTTTTGATACTTGAGGGATTGAGATCCATTCTTCAATAAATGTATATTCATAATTTACCTCGTCCGCTTGCGGCGAGCGTATGCGCTTCAGATGATATACTGTAATCTGTATGGCAGACCACATCTTCAAATCTCACAACAAAACCCTGTTAATATTCCACTTAGTCTGCCCAGTCAAATACCGCAGAAAGGTTTTCACCGAGGGGAACGAAACCACCTTCAAATCCGTATGTTTGGAACTGAGTACTCGCTACCCCTATCATTTTCTCGAAATAGGTTTGGATGAAGATCACGCTCATTTTCTCATCCAAACCGTTCCAAACA
>CAYIIG010000040.1:0-5803 GCA_964363425.1 uncultured Candidatus Saccharibacteria bacterium
ACCCTTGCGGGTCGCCTTTAATTGTAGCGCATTGCATTTCGTAATTCAAAGTATGATATGATACTGTTTGGATAAATATGAACAAAGAAGAAAAGGAAAAAAATAATAAAAGCGAAACGGCGAAAAGGGAGGAAGAAACCCTTAAATTTTGGAAAGAAAACAAAATTTTTGAGAAAACTTTGGCTAAATATTCGCCAAAAGGCGAGTTTGTTTTCTATGATGGACCGCCGTTCGCGACAGGTTTGCCTCATTATGGCAGTTTACTAAGCTCTATCGCCAAGGATGTCATTCCTCGCTACAAGACGATGCGCGGTTATAATGTCCGCCGAAGATGGGGCTGGGATTGCCACGGTTTGCCGATTGAAAATATGATTGAGAAAAGGCTAGGGTTTAAAACCAAGAAAGATATTGAGGTTATGGGGGTGGGGAATTTCAACGAGACTTGCCGTTCTGCTGTCCTAGAAACCGCTCACGATTGGAAGAATTATGTGGAGAGAGTCGGGCGTTGGGTGGATTTTGATGATTCCTATAAGACGATGGACAACTCTTATATCGAAAGTGTTTGGTGGTCGCTTAAAGAAATTCATAATAAAGATTTACTTTACGAAGGACGAAAGGTTTTGATGTATTGTCCGCGATGCGAAACACCTTTAGCTAAGGCGGAAGTGGCGATGGATAATAGCTATAAAATGGTTACGGAGGAATCTTTGATAGTGAAGTTCAGATTAAACCCAGGACACAAAGTTGGTGATGGGGGAACCGATAATGATACATATATTTTAGCATGGACAACAACTCCGTGGACACTGCCGAGCAATGTAGTGCTCGCCGTGAATAAAGAAATTATTTATTGTCTGGTTGAAAGTGGAAATGAAAAATACATTTTAGCCAAATCACGACTGGAAATTTTAAAAAGCCTAAAAGATGGATATAAAATCCTGAGAGAGTTTAAGGGCAAAGATCTCGTTGATAAAGGCTTACAAGATAATAACCCTGTTAATATCAGTCCATATTTAACCTACAAACCTCTTTATGATGTCCCTGGTTTAAATGGTTCTGCAGGCAGGGAGTCCCACTACATAGTTTCAGGAGATTTCGTCACTGCTGAAGACGGCACTGGTATTGTCCACATCGCGCCGATTTACGGCGAAGAGGATTATAACATCGGACTAAAAAATAATTTGCCGATGTTCCCGCTTCTAGACCAAAGTGGACATTTTAATGTCAGCGCGCCGGAATTCATAAGAGGTTTTTATTTCAAAAAAGGCGAGAAATACATAAAAGAAGATTTGGAGAAAAGAGGGCTGATTTTTGCAAAAAACGCCAACACTCATTCTTACCCTCATTGCCATCGATGCGAAACCCCGCTTTATTACAGCGCGCTTTCCTCGTGGTTTATAAATATTCAAAAAGTAAAAAATCGCCTCAAGGAGTTAAATGAAAAAATAAATTGGTTTCCTGGGCATCTGAAACGCGGAAGATTTCTAAACACTGTGGAAACCGCGCCGGACTGGAACATTTCTCGCAATCGTTACTGGGCTTCGCCGTTGCCGATTTGGAAATGTCAAAAATGCGGAAAGACGGAGCTCGTCGGTTCGATGGACGAGTTGAAAAAACACGCCAAAAAATCCGGCAATGCATATTTTGTCGTTCGCCACGGTGAAGCGGATAACAATGTGAAAGCCGTTATAAATTCCGATTCTCGAAGCGAGATTCATTTGACGGATAAAGGCAGGGAGCAGGGGGAGAAAGCGGGGGAGTGTCTCAAAGCAGAAAAAATAGATATTATTTTCAGCTCGCCTTTCGCAAGAGCTGAAGAAACGGCGGCGATTGTCGCGGAAAAAATCGGCATCAAGTCCGAAGACATCATTATCGACAATCGCCTGAGCGAATCGAATACAGGAACATTTGATGGGAAAGCGATATGCGAATATGTTAATTATTTTTCTTCTTTCGAAGAGCGGTTTGTTAAAAATCCTCCGCAAGGTGAAAATTATACCACCGTCAAAAAAAGAATAACGGATTTTATTTATGACATCGAAAAACACTACAAAGATAAAAATATCTTGATCGTCACCCACGATTCTCCCGCGTGGCTTTTGTCCGCGGGAGTGGCGGGGATGAATGTGAAAGAGGCTCTTCTTATGCGGGGTGATGCGGAATTCTTTATGGAAAACGCGGAAATAAGAAAGATTGATTTTGCCCCGCTTCCTCATAATAAAAATTACGAACTTGATTTGCACCGACCGTATATAGATGAAATTGATTTGATTTGCGATGACACAAATTGCAGAGGTGATATGAAAAGGGTGCCAGAGGTGCTAGATGGCTGGTTTGAATCCGGCGCTATGGCTTTCGCCGAGCATCATTATCCTTTTGAAAACAAGGATTTACTCGGAAAATATTTTCCTGCGGGCGATTTTGTTTCCGAATATATCGCTCAGACCAGAACATGGTTTTATTATATGCACGCCATTTCAGGCATCGTGTTTGACGATGTGAGTTTCAAAAATGTCGTGACGACCGGCACTATCTTGGCGGAAGATGGGAGTAAAATGTCCAAATCAAAAGGCAATTACACCGACCCGACGGAGAATCTGGACAAATTCGGCGCCGATGCGCTCCGCTATTATCTTATGGCAAGCACTGTGATGCAGGCGGAAGATATAAAATTCACGGACGAAGAAATAAAAGACGCACACAACAAAGTGATCAATATCTTGCTCAATTCGTTTAAATTTTTCGATTTATATAAGAATGAGTATGATTGTAAAACAAAATGCGAAGATAGCGAAAATATCCTTGATAAATGGATTATAGCCAAGCTTGACATTCTTACGCAAGAAGTGACAGAGGGTTTGGAAAATTATAATACCGTGAAGGCGAGCAGACCAATTAAAGATTTTGTCAACGAATTTTCCACTTGGTTCATTCGACGGTCAAGAGAAAGAGTGAAGGGTGATAATGATGGAGACAAACAATTCGCGCTTGCGACGATGAGGTATGCGTTCACGGAGCTTTCTAAAATCATCGCTCCTTTTATGCCTTTCATCGCCGAAGATATTTATCAGAAAGTCGGCGGGGGAAAGGAGAGCGTTCATCTTGAAAATTGGACGGATAAAACCGAAAGTCGAAAGCCTGAAGCCGAAAGTCTGTTGAAAGAAATGGAGGAGGTTAGGAGAATTGCGTCGCTGGGATTGGAGGCGCGGGCGAAAGCGAATATAAAAGTGAGACAACCATTAGCTTCGCTAAAAATCCGAAATCCGAAATCCGAAATCCGAAATAAAAAAGATTTGATGGAATTGATTAAAGATGAACTCAATGTCAAAGAAATTATTTTTGACGATAAAATTTCGGGCGAAGTCGAGCTGGACACGGAAATAACTCCCAAGCTTAAAGAAGAGGGGAGCTTGAGAGATTTGATTCGCAGTATTCAGGATTTGAGAAAGAAAGCTGGTCTTAACACCAGTCAGAAAATAGTTTTGCTTGTTCAGGCGAATACTGAAGCAGTGAAATTTATGGAAAAATTCGCTGATGAAATCAAAAAATCGGCAGGTGTGGAAAAGCTGGAATTCAGCGATGCTGTCGATAATGGTCAAGAAATCTCAGCCGGCAATTTCAGTATAAAAGCGAGTGTGGCTATGTGAAATACGCAAACATTCACTTGGACATCGAATGTCCAAGTGTGTCCAATGTCCAGCATATTAGCCGACCTATTGACAAATAATACGAAAGGGTGTATATTTAAAAAAACTGTTGATGCAAAGGTTGCGAGGGAAAAATCCCCGAGGATAAAAGTGGTAAAGAGCGATCTCCAGCCAGAAGTTACGGCAATAGCGCCAGGTACCTTTGCTCAATTTACAGCTTTTGACTTACCGGTTGTAAGGGGTGTCGGAAAGTTCGTGCTGGATAATGTTAGGGTGGAAATTTACTCTTTTGACGGAGAAAAATGGCCGACAATCGGGGAAGTTTTCAAGAGTGTTCATCTTATCGCGAACACATCGTCTGGAAATAGCGAGGTGGTGGAAAGGACGACTGTTGCCACGGTCGCCGTTGACGAAAACACTGGATCCGGTGTTGATATTGAGGCGGGTGTTTTGTTTGGAAATAATGCCCGCTTTACGGTTGTCGGCATTCCGAGAGAAGATGTAGCCGTTCGGTGGAGCGGCAGAACGATTGGATTTGCCGTGACATCGGTTGGGGTAAGCCTTTTCCCAGATAAAAAGGCGAAAGTCTCCGGAAATTTTCCAATAATGGGAACGGAGCAGGGTGTAGACGCTAACGCTTACGCGGGAAGCGTTTATACAATGAAAACGACAATGCAGGACGGTGATGGCATCTACCCCGCCATAGCGGTATGGGGAACGGCGGATGTTATCATTAAAAAACTCGCTTTTCAGGATTACTTTGGCAAGGATGTCAAGGTGTCCGTTTCCGGCAACGGCGGGATTAAGGAATATGACTGTCTTTTTGACAATTGGAACGGCGTCACGGCATGCAATTTTTACAAAAAGGAGCATGAGCTCGGAGCGCTGGCTTCGGAGAAAGACGGAATATATCTTTACTCCGGATACTCGGCTGTGTTTTATTCAAAAAACAGCGCCAGGCTGTTTAGCGATATAAACACCAACGACATCGTGGTTGTTGGTGCGACGATGAACTATCGCTATGCTCCAATCTTCATTGAAGACGGCAAGGCCTGCTTTCTTGCCGGGACAATGGTTGCGATGGGCGACGGAAGTAAAAAGCACATTGAGACTATTCAGGTTGGCGATCTTGTCTGGACAGGTAATAAAACATCCGTTAAGGTCAAGAAAGTGATTTCAAAAAATGATCCTGTTTGGCTGTATATCGTTGCGGGTGGCAGGATTGTAAGAACTGTTCCGGATCAAATGTTTTTTACCGTAGATAAGGACGGTAATGAAGTGACAAAAATCGCCATGTCAATCCAGCTAGGTGATTGGATTAAAAATAGCGGAGGAGGGATGTCTAAAGTGACGGCTCGGAGCGAGCTGTTCACGGAAAATGTCCCGACTTGGGACCTCGTTTTGGAGAAAGGCAACTTCTATTACGCCGATGGATTTAAAGTCCATAGCGTGATTGAAAAAGGAGATTGACCTTCTTCTCTCTAAGTAAAGTTTTCGCCCCGCGTTTTACTTGCAAAACGCGGGGCTTTGTTTTTTTATATTCGACGAATTTTTTGTATAATTTATAATATGCGAAAAATTTTGAGTAAAAATTTTTTTGAAAGAGATACACTTGAAGTGGCGGAAAATCTTCTCGGCAAGTATCTAATAAGAAAAATAGGTGATAAAGAAATCGCGCTCAGGATAAACGAAGTCGAGGCTTATGACGGGTTTGAAGACAAAGCGTCGCATGCTCATAAAGGCAAGACGGAAAGAAACAAGGTAATGTTCGGCGAGGCAGGAAACTGGTATGTTTATTTAGTTTACGGAATGCACAATATGTTGAATATCGTGACGGGCGAGAAAGATTATCCGGCGGCGATTTTGATAAGAGGCGCGGGAGATATAGTTGGACCGGGCAAACTCACTAAATTTTTAAAAATAGACAGAAAATTAAACGGAAAAAATTCTTCCGTTAAAACAGGTCTATGGTTTGAAGACAGTGGAGAGGCGACGGACAAGACAAAAATCAAGCGAGTGTCAAGAATCGGCGTGGATTATGCCGGACCGATTTGGGCAAAGAAAGATTATCGACTCGCTTTATGATTCTCCCGCCCTTACCGACTTTGAATTACGAAATGCCCCAACTTCACTTTTGGCATTTAACGCAAACATGC
>CAYIIG010000041.1:0-5797 GCA_964363425.1 uncultured Candidatus Saccharibacteria bacterium
TCATCTGAAGCGCATACGCTCGCCGCAAGCGGACGAGGTAAATTATGAATTTATTGTAATAAATAAAGGGGTGATTTTTTGTTGACAAAATTTTGCATATGATGTATACTTCTTAGAGAATAGTGTTATTCAAAATTAACAAGAAAGAAGCGAAATAGAATGCTTTTAATAAAAATTTTAGGCGGTTTTATTTCGTATGCGATACTGAGTATTATTATTTTGACATATTTTAGTCCATTTAAACTTATGAGAGGTGAAGATTATTATAATTTAATTATTGAATAGATTTTAAAATAATATTTTATATCTCATAAAATTTTTAAAAAAGGAGTAAAATAAAAATGGGACCGAATACCATGTCTATGATGCTGATTCTTTCTCTCACAATAATTTTTTTTATTTGTATGGTCTATAAGACTACAAAAAATACTTTCCAAACAGAAAAGGAAATTTTAAAAAACCTCCTTAATAAGATTAAAAATAGTTTTTTTTAATCTTATTTAAAAGCCCGCTGTTTTACTCAGTAAGAGTATCAGTGGGCTTTTTTATTTATTTTTCCACTCTTTCTCCTGTCGCACCAAAAGATTTTCTTTTTCGTTAGGATTTTCCATAATTTCCTCGATGATTTTTTCCATTCTTATCGACTGAGAGCCTTTTACAAGAATGACATCTTTTTCTGAAATCAGATTTTGCAAATAAACTCCGGCTTCTTCAGAAGTGTCGAATTGCAAAACATCCTTTTCTTTCATTCCATTCTGAAGAGCACCTTCGGCTATTCCGCGAGCCCTTGTTCCGACTGTCGCGAGCAGATGGCACGATCTTGAAGCGATGGCTCCCGCTTCTTTATGCGCCGACACGGAATAACTTCCAAGCTCCAACATATCCCCGAGTACTGCTATTTTTCTTTTCGCGCCCTCTATTGTTTGCAAAGTTTTCAAAGCTTCTTCAAGCGCCACAGGCGAGGAGTTATAGGTATCATCAACGATGATAGAATTTTTTATTCCTTTTATTATTTTCATTCTTCCTCTTGGTGTTTGATGCGACCGCAAAAACTTCGCCATCTTGTCAATACTCAAACCTTGCGACAACCCGACCGCAATAGCCGACAACGCCGGATAAATATTATGATTTCCCAGCACCCCCATAATAGCGACTTGCGCGCTCTCTTCGTCGTATTCAACCTTGAATTGAATGCCTGTCGGAAACTTTCCCTTTTTGTCTATTCCGTAAAGAATGCGGTAATTTAACCCGAAAATATCAGCCCCTCCACTCGCTCCATAAGTGATTACTTTATTTGGCGACTTATTCGCAAATGACATCACATCAATGTCATCGGCATTCAACACAAGCATTCCGTCCCTTTTAAGCGATTCTATAAGCGATCCGTCTTCTTGTATCAAGTCGTCAACTGATTCGAAAAATTCTATATGGACAGGGACTTTTCCAAACCTTGTCATCACCATTATGTCCGGCTTAAGCCACTCCGCCACTTTCCGTATTCCTCCGGGACTGTCCGCTCCGACTTCGAGAATCAGCCAATCCGGATAATTGGATTTTATAAAAATAAGGATCAATCCTTTGACCAAATTTTTCAACCAAACCAGCGGATTGTTCCAACCGTTCTGACAGCCGAGAATTGTCAAGGGCAAACCTATTCGACTGTTGAAACTTTTCTCGCTTTTTCGAGCATAAAAAGAATCGGCGAATACGGAAAAAATAGCGTCTTTGGTCGATGTTTTACCGACACTTCCTGTTATCGCGATTATTTTCGGCTGGTATTTTTCCAAAATTTTCCTAGCTTCCCACTGAAGAATGGAAATGAGAATGGATTTTATGTGTTGTTTCATTTTTTCTTGAAAATTTTAAATTTCACCGATCTGTAATAAAAAACTTGCAAAAAGGCGCCTTCGAAATCATCTGTCGGGCGGTATTTCATAATAATTTATCAAGAATTTCACAGTATCCATAAACGGCGTCGCCAGAGTATTTGAAGCGTAAGGCGCTCCTTTCGGCTCCAAAGTCAAAAGAAATATCAAAAAACGCGGATTATATGCCGGGAAATATCCGAAAAACGAATGTAAATTCCTATCTTCATAATAACCTCTCCCGTCTATTTTTGCAATTTGCGCGGTGCCTGTTTTTGCCGCTACGCTGTAATTTTGAATTTTCAATGTTCCATTTTGAAGAGATGTGTCAACAACTTTGACCAACATTCTGGTTATCTCATTTGAGGTTTCTTTTTTTATCACCCTTTTGTTTTCGCCTTCATAAGATATATCACTTGATAAGCCCATCTTGTAATTTATTTTTTTCACGATATGAGGACTGACAAGATTTCCGCCGTTCGCCAAAGCTGAGAGGGCGCGTACGGTGGTTATCGGAGTCATCGCTATTCCCTGCCCGAACGAAGCTGTGGCGTACTCAATATCACGAGGACTTTTCAAGTTCGCTATGTTTCCACTCGCCTCGTTCGGCAAATCAATTCCCGTCTCGCTTCCCAAACCGAAATCAACCATATATTTCGCGAAATTTTCTTTGCCCATTTTGTTTACGACAAAAGCGGCGCCTGTGTTCACTGACTTATTGAGGACTTCTTGCATATTTATCACCCCATTGCCTTTATGGTCATAATTCGAAATAGTGCTACCGTTCAAGGTTAGAGAACCTCTGTCATCATATGTCGTTTCCGCCGTCACGGCTCCAAAGTCCAAGCCCGCCGCCATCGTAAGAGGTTTTATGGTCGAACCCATTTCAAATACGCTTTCCACAATCGGATTGCTGAAAACATTAACATCCGTTTCTTTGCCGTAATAATTCGGATCGAAAGACGGGTCCACCGCCATACTGTAAATCTCGCCGTTTACGGGATTCATAATCACACCCAACGACAATTTTGAATTCCATTTTTTCGAAATATCCGCCACCTCTTTTTCAAAAAAAGACTGCGTCGCCGGCTCTATGGAAGTGATGAGATCTCCTTCTCTTTTATTTTCTTTAGAAACCGCTTTGCTTATATTGGAAAATATTTCAGCGAAAAAATTGATGTAAGTTTCATCTCCTTCTCTTTTTAAAATATCTTCATAGTATCTTTCCAGACCGTATCTTCCAGCAAAGGAATCGCCAATATACCCTGTAAACCCAATCGTGTTTGACGCCATTTTACCGCCCGGATAAATACGCCATCTTTCTCTTTTCAACTCGACCCCGGGAATATTAAGATCGTTTATCTTTTGACCTTTGTCATCGGGGACTCTTTTGTCCACATTTTCATAGATGTCGTCTTTTTTCGAAGCTTTTAGCAAAAATTTATCCTTATCTATCGATATAATTGCGGACAATTTTTCATAAGCGCTATTCGGGTCTTTGAGATTTTTCGGATTGATCGAGAGATCAAAGCCCGACTTCACTGTGGCGGCGGAAAGAATTGAGCCATCCTTATTGGAAAAATATATTTTTCCTCGATCAAAAATCGACTTGGAAGATGACACATATTGGCGTTCGGCTCTCTCCTTATAAGCGTCCCCTTTGACTATCTGAACTATATAAAGATTCACGACAAGCACCAAAGCGACCATCACCACTGATGAAAATAACAACCTCGTCCTAAATTGAAATTTTGATTTCATTAGATTTTGAACAAACTCTAAGACAGGCGCATATCATAAGAATTTAAAAAGAAAAACTTGCAGGAGCGTGGCGTTGCGTTTATTCACATCTCTTTTGCCATTCCTGCTTTCGCGGAAATTACAATAGGACTTACGCAGTTGGATGCAGTTCGACCCAGTAGGTGATTGTACTCAATCAGACGCGAGCTCGGCTTGCGACCAAGTTGTATTATTATACTACGCGGGAGCAAACGAGCGAAGCAACGAAGAAATGCGCTGACGAACGAAGGTGAGGAAGTACTGAGGTCAGCAGACCGAATGTGCCGACTGCGTAAGTCCTATACAATTTGAATATTTTTCCGGTTAAAAACATTATATCCTATTTACACTCACCAAAAGATTTTTGTTGAATGTTTTTGCGGACACATATTTTTCATTTGAGACTTTTATAAAACCTTTCGAAAGAGCATAGTCAATATTCATCTTATTTTTCAAACTGAGATAAGACTCTTCCAAATCGCTTGTTCGCGAATTTATCAAAGTGATTTCTTTTTCAATATTCTGCCGTTCGACCGCATTGACCACGGTTCGATTTAAAAAATACATATACGAAGCCGAGAAAAACATAACGAGCGACACAAAACTCCAAAATGCGCATTTTTTTGGATTTTCAATATTCAATATTTTGTTTTTAATCGCTTTTGTCATATTTTTAAAATTTTTCAAAAACTCTCATCTTCGCGCTTCGCGCTCTCGGATTTTCAGAGAGCTCCTCTTTGTTCGCCATAATCGGCTTTTTTGTGATAATCGCACCGACTCCTTTCATCTTCATATCCCTAAAGAAATTCTTCACTACTCTGTCTTCTCCGCTGTGGAAAGAAATCACCGCCATCCTTCCGCCTCGAGAAAGCTTTTCAAACCCTTTCATTAAGCCCTCTTTCAAAGCCTCAATCTCGTCATTCACAGCGATGCGGATTGCTTGAAACGACTTTGTGGCGAAGTGAATCCTGCCTTTTCGATATCCGACAGGTACGGCGCTTTTTATTATCTCCACCAATTCAAAAACTTTTTCTATCGGCTTAATTTGACGCGCTTCGACAATTTTTTTGGCTATCCGTCTCGCGTATCTCTCATCTCCATATCCGTACAATATGTCTGCTAGAGTTTCCTCGCTCCAATCGTTCACGACAGTCCTCGCCGTCACCACCTCATCTCCATTTTCCGATGAAAACGACATAACGAGAGGTTCGTCTCTTTTGAAACTAAATCCGCGCGCCGATTCCTCTATCTGATCCGAACTTAGTCCGAGGTCAAGAATAATTCCATTCACCTCTTTTATATTCAAATCACCCAAAACCTTGTCAATGTCCCTGAAACTCGCAGTTTGAAAAGAAAAATCACATTTCAGATTTTCAAATTTATCAGTCGCTCTTTGGACAGCTTGACTGTCCCTGTCAACGGCGATGATTCTGACACTTTTGCCAAACATCTCGCAGACTTTCGCACTGTGCCCCCCTCCGCCGAGAGTCCCATCGAAGAAAATGTCGCCCGATTTCAAATTAAGGCTATTTATCGCTTCATTTAAAAGAACTGTCCTGTGTATCGTCATATAAATAGTTATAAAGTTTAAAAGTTCATAAAGTTATAAAGTAAAGATGGGATGAATTTTAAATTGAAACTCTTTTTCTGCTCTATGAATCCTACTTTACAAACTTGATAAACTTTTCACTTTATCACTAAAGTACCCCGACTTGACCCAGCTTCTCTGCTAGCGTGTCTGCTTCTTTCTCAACAACCTTCTTATAATT
This sequence comes from uncultured Candidatus Saccharibacteria bacterium, assembly GCA_964363425.1. Lineage (GTDB taxonomy): Bacteria > Patescibacteriota > Minisyncoccia > Phycocordibacterales > GWA1-40-21 > GWA1-40-21. Next base: position 5,414 of record CAYIIG010000041.1, read on the forward strand.
CGCCCACGCTTCTTCGTTCCAAATCTCAATCCGATCCTGAACTCCGATAACGGCCACTTTGGTTTTGAGACCGGCTCTATCTATGAGAAAATCCGGAATAAGCATTCTTCCGATGGAGTCAATGTCGACCTCCACCGCGCCTCCAAACATAAACCTGTTGAAACTTCTGCTGTCGGCCTTCAGCATTGACGATTGGGAAAGCTTGTCGGAAATTTTCTCCCACTGACTTATAGTGAACGCGAACAAACAATTATCCAATCCCGGAGTGATGACTATTTTCTTGCCCATTTCTTTCCTGAATTTCGCCGGAAGAGAAATTCTTTTTTTGTCATCCAGCGTGTGTTTGTATTCACCAATGAACATATATCAGTAAGCAGCCAACAA
>CAYIIG010000042.1:0-5574 GCA_964363425.1 uncultured Candidatus Saccharibacteria bacterium
TTCATACAAGTTATTATTGCTAATTTCTTGTACTACTTCAAAGGTGACTGGAAGAGAGAGGGAAAATTTCGACAGGTACAATACTTTCTTCTGAAGCTTTTGGCGGAAAAAGGGAGGCTTAAAGATGGATCAAATTGGGGAGAAAATTGAGACGATTAAAGGTGGCACTGTGGAGTATTTTCATGACAATTATATGGTGGTTGGTTTTAATCAATCTCATGGTCAAGGTGTGATTGTTGAACATAGGAGTTTGATACCATCATGAACATGAGGATGGTTTAGTCGGTATGAAAATTGGGTTTAAAGAGGGAAAATTCATATCGAAAGAAAGACTTGTTGCTTCCAGAATATTTTTTAAAAAAGGTCTTGATTATCAATCTTAAGTGTGATCAGACCAATAACTTACAAAGGAGTGTATGGTACACAAAAAAAAGGGGGGCGTAAGGCAGAATAATAATCGACACAACAAAAGGTCAAATTATTATTCTGCCTTTTGTTGTCCTTGGAGATTTTTAGTTCGATCTTTGTTTTTAAAATACCCCCGCCTCTTACCGACATCGGATGTCGGTAAGAGGCGGGGGTGAAAAATTGAATTAAAGGTGATTTTCTGTATAATTTAACTATGAACAGTAAAGAAAAAATTGGTCACATTCATCCTCTTTCTCGCGTCGCTTCAAGGATAAACGAGATATTTTCAGAGATGGGTTTCAGTCTAATAGACGGTCCGGAGATTGAGACGGAGTATTATAACTTTGACGCGCTTAATGTCCCCAAAGATCATCCCGCCCGCGATATGTGGGATACTTTTTGGCTAAAGCCAAAAAGTAAATCTGAAATCCGAAGCTCGAAATTCGAAACAAATTCAAAATCAGAAATTCAAAATCCAAAATTACTGCTCCGTACCCACACTTCCCCGGTTCAAATTCGCTATATGGAAGAGAATAAACCGCCTTTGCGGATAATTTCCATAGGCAAGACTTTTCGTTATGAAGCGACTGACGCCACTCACGAAGCGCAATTTCACCAAGTGGAAGGGCTTTTGATTGACAGGGACATAACTTTGGCGAATTTAAAATTTGTCATCAGGGAGTTTTTTGAAAAGTTTTTTGAAGAAAAAATCGAGCTGAGACTTCGTCCGAGTTATTTCCCATTCGTCGAGCCCGGGGCGGAAATAGATATTTCCTGTTTCAAATGCGGGGGTAAAAAATGTTCCGTATGCAAACATACCGGATGGATAGAAGTGATGGGCGCGGGGATGGTTCATCCGCAAGTGCTGAAAAATGTCGGGCTTAATCCCGATGAGTGGAAAGGGTTCGCTTTCGGTGGAGGCGTCGATCGTCTAGCGATGCTCAAATACGGAATCGATGATGTGAGACTTTTTTATACAGGTGACCTAAGGCTGATTAACCAATTTTGATTATGAAATTTTCTTATAATTGGCTTCAAAACTTTTTTGATAAAAAATTGCCTAACGCGGAGAAGTTGGCAGATATTTTGACGATGCATTCGTTTGAGATTGAAAGTTTTGAAAAAGTTGGAGATGATTATGTTTTTGATGCGAAAATTCTTCCCAATATGGCGCATCATTGTCTTTCGCATAGAGGAATTGCCAGTGAAATTTCCGCCATACTCGCTTTCCCAATGAAGAATTATTCGGTTCCTTTGAGGGAGGTTAAGATTGAAAAAACATCCGCCAAATTGGAAATAGATGTCGCGGATAATAATCTTTGCCGAAGATATGTAGGAAGAATAATTGAACACGCGGAGATAAAGCCTTCGCCAAAATGGCTAAAAGAAAGACTTGAATCGGTCGGTCAGAAGTCAATAAACAATATCGTTGATGCGGCGAATTTTGTTATGTTGGAAATCGGTCAGCCGATGCATGCGTTTGACTTGAATAAATTGCATTCGAAAAACGGGACAATGGAGATATCAATTAAAAATGCTTCAACGGGAGATTTGATCACAACACTTGACGGCAAGGAGGTTGTTCTGGACAAAAACACTCTTATTGTTTCGGACGGCAAAAATCCGCTCGCTATCGCCGGAATAAAAGGAGGAAAGTTTGCCGAGATTGATGACTCGACGAAAAATATAATTATCGAGTCGGCTAATTTCGCGCCATCTCTCATAAGAAAAACTTCTCGCCGATTGAATATTTTGACTGATTCGTCCAAGAGGTTTGAGAATGAAATTTCTCCGGAAAAAGCGCTTGAAGCCATGGAAATGATGACTAGGATTATCGCTGATATTGCTTACGGAAACAAAACTAAAATCAGTGAAGTCTACGATTTTTATTTCAACAAAGCGTCTGAAAATAAAATTGAAATTTCTTTGAAAGAGATCAACGAACTGCTTGGATCGGACATAAAAATATCCGAAGTTGAAGCGATACTTAAAAGACTGAATTTTAATTTTGAACTAAGTAAAGGGGGTGAAAATTTCGTGATTGCCGTTCCTTTTGACCGTTTGGATATTAAAATCAAAGAAGATCTGATTGAGGAAATCGGAAGAATTTACGGATATGAAAAAATAAAAGAACAAAAAATTTCTCTAGCAAAAAAACCAATATCAATCAACAAAAATTTTTATTATAAAAATAAAATTAGAAATATACTTGCTGGGAAAGGATTTTCTGAGGTGTACACTTATGCCTTAACCGATAAAGGCGAGGTGGAAATGGAAAACCCGATAGCGAGCGACAAAAGATTCTTGAGAACTGATTTGAAAAACGGCGTAAAGAAGTCGCTTGATTTTAATCTGCATTATATTGATCTGCTCGGACTTGAGCAAATAAAAATTTTTGAAATAGGGAAGATATTCAAGAACGGAACGGAGGTTGACTCTTTGTGTATTGGCATCAGAAACGGCAATTCTTCCAAGAAAAACAAAGAAGATATTGAGATTAAGAAAGTCGCAGATGATCTGTCTAAAGAGTTGGGTATGGAGATCAAAGTGGAATTTTCTGAAGGAGTTATGGAAATCGATTTTGAAAAGATGATTGAAAATTTGCCAGTGCCAAAATCTTACCAAGATATTCAGAATGAAGATGGTCGGGAAGGAACGAAATATAAAAAGATATCGCTTTACCCATTTGTCCTGCGCGACATTGCCGTATTTGTTCCGCAAGAAGTGACAGAAAACCACATCGCTTCAATTATTGAAAAAGAATCGGGCGACCTTCTTGTGAATAAAAATCTGTTTGATGTATTTGTCAAAAAATTCCCCGATGGAACCTCCAAAACATCTTTCGCTTTTCGTCTTATCTTCCAATCTCAAGAAAAAACGCTTTCAGACGAAGAAGTCAATAAAATAATGGAAAAAATTTCAAAATCGCTGAATGGTCAAAACGGCTGGCAAGTGAGATGAGTATGTGTTAGATTTCTTATGGAAGGTAACTGTTCACACTTCCCTCTGTCATTCCCGTGACCCGCCCGCATCGCCTAACGGCTCAGCGTTTGGCGGGCGCGGAAACGGGAATCCAGACCATTAGTGATTGAAACTGGATCCCCGCGTTCGCGAGGATGACAGAGAAAACACTAATGATTTATATGGTGTGAACAGATACTACGGAAGTTCTTTACTTTATAATAAAAGAAGGTTTCTTACGAAAGAGGCTCGACGATGGAGATTTTTATAAATTATGCGACATTGGTTGCTTTTGTTGGTTATTCAAGCGGACTGGCAGTCCAGATAAGAAAATTAATAAAAAGGAAAAGTTCCGAAGATATATCAATGTGGGAAATATCGCTTAGGTATATTAGTGGCATTTTACTGCTTATCAAAGTCATAAGTCTGAGAGATATGTTTTTGATAGGAGGACAAGGAGCGTTTTCCCTTTTATTTTCTGTTCATGTTTTTTTAGTGATTAAGTATCGGTCAATCGCTCGGAGTTAGCTTTGTTTATACTTCCGCCGCCAAATGTTCACACTACAGAACATTGGCGGCGGATTTTATTGAAAAAATCTAGATTTATGTTAGGATTTAAACTTATTTCGTCTAGCGAGGATCGCGTGGAAAATTCTGATTTTACACAGCGTCCAAACGAAGACTGAATATAGGTCTAACTTTGTCGCATGACCTATATTTTAATTTTAAAAATTTATGGATTCAGTAAACAATACAAAGAAAACAAAGATAGTGGCAACGATAGGGCCCGCGACTTCGAGTGAGGAGATGCTTACGAGACTTCTTCAAGAAGGGCTTAATGTGATGAGAATAAATTTCTCTCACGGTGATTTTGCCGAGCATCAAGTGAAGATAGACAATTTAAAAAAGGCGACAAAAAAAACAGGCATAACCGCTGCGACTATGCAGGATTTGGGCGGTCCGAAGATTCGCATAGGCGACTTTGAAAAAGGATTGATAGTTTTGAAAGAAGGGCAGACTTTTATTTTGACGACAGAATCAATCGTTGGAAATGAAGAAAAGGTGTCCGTGAATTATATGCCCCTTCCGAAGGAAGTTAAGAAAGGGGGTTTTATTCTTCTCCACGACGGCAAGAAGAAGTTGGAAGTCATTGACATAAAAGGAAATAATATCATTTGCAAAGTAATCGTCGGAGGAGAAATAAAAAACAAGAGAGGAATAAATCTTCCCGGAGCGCACCTTTCTATCAGCTCTCTCACCGACAAAGATAAGAAAGATTTGGAATTCGGAATAAAAAACAAAGTTGATTTTGTCGCCTTTTCTTTCGTGCGAAGAGCGTCTGATATCAAAGAGCTTCGAGCGATACTTGATAAGGCAAACAGGAAAGAAACGAAGATTATCGCAAAGGTTGAAGATGTCGAAGGGTTGGAAAATATCGATGAAATAATTTCTCTCGTTGATGGTGTTATGATTGCGAGAGGCGATATGGCGATAGAAATCGGCGCCGAAAATGTGCCTATGGTGCAGAAATCCATCATTAAGAAATGCAACGAGCTTGGAAAGATTGTCATCACCGCGACCCATATGCTTGAGTCAATGATCAAATCTCCCGTGCCGACACGCGCCGAAGTTTCTGATATCGCCAACGCGATTATCGATGGTACCGACGCGATTATGCTTTCCGAAGAAACAGCTCTTGGCGAATACCCAATAGAATCCGTGAAGTTGATGACCAAAGTCGCTCAAAAAATAGAGAACGACATTATTTACAAAGAGCAGGTTGTGGATATGCAAAAGAAAAAGCATTCTATGATAAGCGATAATATCGCCGATGCCGTGACAAATGAAGTCGTCGACATCGCAAACGCCGTCGGAGCGAAAGCTATAATTTCTCTTACTCAATCTGGTTCTACTGCTCGAATGATTGCCCGATACAAACCTCTACAGACGCATATCGCGATGACTCCGAACGCGATTACTCACAATCAATTGCTTTTCACTTTTGGAGTCACTCCGGTGATTATAAAGAAAGTGAATACGATGTCGGAGATTGTAGCGGTTGCAAAATCTTATTGCGTGAAAAATAAGATCGCTCAAAAAGGGGAAAATATAGTCATCGCCATCGGAATGCCGTTCGGTAAGAAAATTTCAACCAATATGATTTTGGTGGAAAAAATATAATGGTTCGTCTATTTTGACTAGCGA
>CAYIIG010000043.1:0-5515 GCA_964363425.1 uncultured Candidatus Saccharibacteria bacterium
CCAGTAGGTGATTGTACTCAATCAGACGCGAGCGAGTATTGCGACCAAGCTGTATAATAATACAGTGCGGAAGCAAACAAGCGAAGCAACGAAGAAGTTAGCCAAATGCGCAAGTTATAAAAAAATATATGAATATTTTATACATAATAATTGGTGTTGCAGTTTTGTTTTTTCTTTGGGTAATCGTCGCTTACAATAGTTTCGTCAGGCTTATCAATAGATCGAAAGAGGCATGGGCGGATATTGATGTGCAATTAAAGAGGCGATACGATTTGATACCGAACCTTGTGGAAACCGTCAAAGGCTACGCTTCTCACGAAAAAACCGCTTTTGAGAATGTGACAAAAGCCCGAGCGATGGCTTTAGGCGCGCAGAATATAGAGGATAAAGGCAAGGCGGAAAATATGTTAAGCGGAGCTTTGAAGTCAATCTTTGCGATTGCCGAGGCTTATCCGCAACTCAAAGCGAATGAAAATTTTCTGGAGCTTCAGCGAGAATTATCCGACACGGAAAATAAAATCCAAGCGGCACGAAGATTCTACAACGGCAATGTTCGAGATTTAAACATAGCGGTTGAGTCTTTTCCAAAAAACATCATCGCCGATATGTTCAAATTCTCAAAAATGGAATTTTTCCAACTTGAAGAGGGTGAGGCGAGGGAGCCGGTGAAGGTTAGGTTTTAAGCACGAAATACGAAACAAACGACTTTCCGAAATCGTTCCCGTAAAGACGGGAATCTGGGAAAATCTGGTTCCCCGCCTTCGCGGGGATGACATAAGAATGTCAATTGTTTCAAATTTTAAAAAACTTATGAAAATCAAAGACAAAGAGCTTCATCGGATAGCCGTTACGGCGATTATCTAATTATGCAAAGAAGTAAAAAAATTGAAAAGAAAAATGATATAAGGTCTTATGATGGTTGGTCTTTTGCTATTGTAAATGGTCGTCTAGGAGAGATACATTTTATAAAGAGTTTCGGTATTTGGGCGCATTGTTATGTAAAAAGAAATGAATTTTCTAAGAGTGAGCAGAAAATGATTGATTCGGACATAAAAAAGTGTGTTTTTTCTTATCGAAAAGATTATTATTATGACAAAATTAGAAATATAAAATATAAAGTGCCAAGCTTCAATAAAATTTTCCCGGATTTAAAAAATAAAAAGCGTAAATCATTGTCCTCATTGAAATTAGATAAATAAAACAATGACTCTCTACACCCAACAATCGAAAAATATCAGAAAGACTTGGCTTTTGATGAGTGTGTTTTTGATTGTCGTCGTCGGCATCGGCTGGGTATTTTCGCAAGTTTATGGAGACTCGTCTTTTGTAGTTGTCGCTGTCGTGTTTAGCTTGTTTATGAATTTTTTCAGCTATTGGTATTCGGACAAGATTGTATTGGCGATGTCTGGGGCACATCCGATAAAGAGAGAAGAAAATTTGGAATTTTACAGAATCGTGGAAAATCTTTGCATAACCGCCGGACTTAAAATGCCGAAACTTTATGTTATCAATGACGAATCACCCAATGCATTTGCAACAGGGAGAAATGAAAATCATTCGGCTGTGGCAGTCACATCTGGGCTTCTGCGGATTTTAAATAAAAATGAGCTTGAAGGAGTTATCGCCCACGAGCTTTCTCATATTGGCAATAAAGATATTCTTATTTCCACCATTGTCGTTATTCTCGTCGGCTTTGTGGCGCTTCTATCCGATTTCTTTTTGCGAGCGCAATTTTTCAGAAACAGAAGAGATGACAGGGAAGGCGGAGGACAAGCGCAAATGATAATGATGCTTGTCGGGATAATTTTGGCAATTCTTACACCGATAATCGCCAAACTTATTCAGCTCGCCATATCGCGAAAAAGAGAATTCCTCGCCGATGCTTCCGGCGCTTTGCTTACAAGATACCCCGAAGGTTTGGCTTCAGCGTTGGAGAAAATTTCAAGAAGTCCCATTCCGCTCAAAAGAGTGAACAACGCTACCGCTCATCTTTACATATCCTCACCGCTTAAAAGCGGGACAGGTTCAAATTGGCTGTCAAAATTATTTATGACCCATCCTCCCGCGGAGGAAAGAATACAGGCTTTAAGAGATTTGGAAATATAAACTTCTTGCGGGCTTGAAACAATTTGACGAGAAGTGTTTCAATGTGGCAGACTGTTCAACAGTTAAGAATTAAGTCAAAAAGCTTAATTGTTCTTTTTAATTTTATTATGATGGGAGTGTTTATGTCGGAAAATTATTCGCGTCAAAATTTGTTCCGTTCGGAAATATTGCCTTTCTTGATTACCATCACAAGTCTTACGGCGGCGGGAAAAACAAGCCTGATGAAAGCGCTGAAAGTGAAATTCGAATCAGGAAAAATAAAGATGAATTTTATCAGCGCGGGCGGGATTATGAGGGACATTGCCAAGGAGTCGGGTTTTCTTTCCATTGAAGCTTTCGCGAAACACAATCGAGATCATCCGGAAGATGGTTATGATCTGGAATGCGATAACCGTGTGCGAAAGATTGGCGAGAAGGATCATCAGGTTATCGAAGGACGCCTGCCCCACATTTTTGTTCCGAAAGGTTTTCATATTCTTCTTCGGTGTCCACTTGAGGTTCGCGCGTGGAGAAGATACGAATGGCAAAATCCCGATGAACTTTCTCTGAATGATGTTATGTGGAGCATCGCCCAGAGAGACGATGATGATCAATTGAGATACGAAACTTTATATCCGGGTTGCATTTGGGCGGATAGCGATTTCAATTTGATTATCGATAGTTCAATTATGACTATTGATGAAGAAGTCAGGGCTATTATTCTCGGGTGGAGAAAATGGCTCGTGAGAAATAATAAATTGATTCGCCGTTCGTGAGGCGATTTTTTCAAACAAGGTCGGGGTAGAGCAAATGCTTTCCCCCGACCTTTTGATTTGCGACACACATATTGACTTTTGAATTTTATATTGCTAGTTTTCAAATAGAAACCCTCTTGAAAAGGGTATTTTTTATTTTGACGAGCGAGGACGCTGTGGCCGTTTCTTAACGGACACAGCGTCCGAGTCGAAGTCAAACTATAGGGTTAATACCCTCTATTAAGTTCTTTGTAAATTGAATTGAAAGAAAGGAGAAAAAAACGCGAACAAAATAAGCAAAAATAGAAATTTATTTTATTTAGTTTTTTGAGCTGAAAGGAGTTGAAAATGTCAAAGTATGTTTATTTCTTTGGCGACGGTAAGGCAGAAGGCAAGGTCGATATGAAGCATCTCCTTGGTGGCAAAGGCGCCAACCTTGCAGAGATGACCAACATCGGCATTCCTGTCCCTCCCGGATTCACGATAACAACTGAGGTTTGTGATGCATACTGCAAAAATAATCAACGGTACCCGGAAGGTCTTGATAGGGAGATAGAGCAAAACCTTTCTCGCCTTGAAAAACTTATGGGGGCAAAGCTGGGCGACGCGAACAATCCGTTGTTGGTGTCCGTTCGCAGTGGAGCAGTGGCGTCAATGCCTGGTATGATGGACACGGTTTTGAATCTGGGGCTTAACCCGGATGTCGTTCAAGTTCTTATCAAGAAGACGGGCAACGAGCGCTTTGTATGGGACGCTTACCGACGCTTTATTGCTATGTTTGGCGATGTTGTTATGGGCGTAAAACGCCACGACTTTGAAGAAATCCTTGACAAGCACAAGAAAAAGTCGCGGATTAAAACCGACGCCGAACTTACCGCGGAGCAATTAAGAGTGATCACAGGAGAGTTTAAAGTAATTTATAAAAAAAGCACCCGAGAAGATTTTCCAAACGATCCGAAAGTCCAACTTCAAAAAGCGATTGATGCCGTATTTGCTTCGTGGAATAATCCCCGCGCGGTAAAATACCGGCAGCTTTATGAAATCAAAGGACTCATGGGAACTGCGGTGAATGTGCAGGCGATGGTCTTTGGTAATATGGGGGCGAGCTCTGCCACAGGTGTTTGCTTCACAAGGAACCCTTCGACGGGCGAGAACAAATTTTACGGTGAATTCCTCATTAACGCGCAAGGCGAGGATGTTGTTGCCGGTATTCGCACACCGGAGCCGATTGATAGTCTAGAAAAGGAGATGCCAGAAGTTTATAAAGAGCTTGTCAGATACAAGAACTTGCTGGAAACTCACTTTAAGGATATGCAGGATATGGAATTCACCATCCAAGAAGGTCAGCTCTTCATACTCCAAACCAGAAACGGTAAGCGCACAACCCATGCAGCCGTTAAGATCGCCGTGGATATGGTAAATGAAGGTTTGATCGACAGAAATACGGCGATTTCCCGCATTAACCCCAGTGACCTTGATCAATTATTACATCCCACCTTTGACCCTAAAGCGAAAAAAGAGGTAATCGCCGTGGGGCTTCCCGCCTCGCCGGGCGCCGCTACAGGCAAGGTCGTTTTCAACGCCGAAGATGCGGAAAAGATGGCGGAAAAGAAAGAGAAGGTTATCCTGGTGAGAGCGGAAACCTCTCCGGAAGACATTGGCGGAATGCATGTGTCTCAGGGTGTTTTAACCACGCGAGGCGGTATGACTTCTCACGCCGCAGTGGTGGCGAGAGGTATGGGGAAATGCTGTGTTGCCGGATGCGGAACTTTACACGTAGATTACAAAAGTCAAACCTTTAAGGTAGACGACAAGGTAGTGAAGAGAGGAGATTATATCTCCATAGACGGCAGTACGGGCGAAGTGATGTTGGGGAAAGTTCCCACTGTCGAGCCTAAGCTTAGTGAGGAATTCACCATACTTATGGGGTGGGCGGATGAAATTCGCAAGCTTGGAGTTCGGGCGAACGCTGACACTGTCGCGGATGCTAAAAAGGCCCGCGAATTAGGAGCTGAAGGCATCGGACTTTGCAGGACGGAACATATGTTTTTTGGCGAGAACAGGATAGACTCCGTGCGTCAAATGATACTTTCCGCCCCGGATGCAAAAAAAGGACTTAAAGAACCGCTCGCTCTCTACTTGTCGGCTCTTAAAAAACTACTCCCGATGCAACGCCACGACTTTGAGCAGATATTTACGGTGATGGACGGGCTTCCCGTTACGATAAGGCTGTTGGACCCACCTCTTCATGAATTCCTGCCACAGGAAGACTACAATCAGAAAGAGATGGCGAAAAAGATGAAGATCAGCCTGAAAGAGGTGCAGGAAAAGGTGGCGGCGTTACACGAACTGAACCCTATGCTTGGGCATCGGGGTTGCCGTCTCGGCATCACCTACCCTGAAATCTATGATATGCAGGTGGAGGCGATCATCGAGGCCGCGTGCAATGTGAAGAAGAAAGGCATTGCAGTCTATCCTGAAATTATGTTGCCTATTATCAGCATGGAGAAAGAGTTTGTTTCATTGAAGGACGCTGTTCACGAGATTGCCGAGGCGGTTATGGAGGGAAAAAATATACAGGTTGACTACAAAGTCGGTACGATGATTGAACTGCCTCGCTCAGCGCTGATAGCCGATAAGATAGCAAAGCACGCCGAATTTTTCTCCTTCGGAAC
>CAYIIG010000044.1:0-5501 GCA_964363425.1 uncultured Candidatus Saccharibacteria bacterium
ATGAATTAAATAAAAACAAAATAATAAAATCCATTGATTTTCAAGAATATTTGAACAAACAACTAAAAAATAAAGAATTTAAAAAGCTCTATAATGAATACGGGAAACAACTTGAAATCGCTTATCGGATTGCAAAACTTCGAAAAGAAAAAAAGATGAGTCAAATAGAACTAGCCAAACAAATTGGCACGACACAAAGCAATGTCGCGCGAATGGAAAGCGGTCAGCAGAATTTTACCGTCAGTATGTTAAGTAGGGTGGCAGGAATATTTAATAAAGATTTAAAGATATCCATTTCTTAAATAAATGCCTAACAATCGCAAAATTCTTGTTCTTTTGGACGCGTACGCTATTATTCATCGCGCTTATCACGCCTTGCCGGCGGATTTTGCTTCGAGCAAGGGCGAGCCGACGGGAGCGCTTTACGGACTCTCGGCGATGCTTTTGAAAATCATTAAAGATTTGAAGCCTGATTATCTTATCGCCTGCTACGATTTGCCGAAGCCGACTCATAGGCACGAGGCTTACAAAGAATACAAAGCAGGGAGAACAAAGGCTGATCCCGAGCTTATTTCGCAATTGAAACGCTCCCGAGATATTTTTGAGGCTTTTGCCATCCCGATTTACGACAAAGAAGGATTTGAGGCGGACGATATTATCGGCACGATTGTGGAGAAGCTTAAAGACGATAAAGATATGGATATTATCATCGCTTCCGGTGATATGGACACGCTTCAACTCGTAAAAGACAAAAAGGTTCAAGTCTATACTTTGAAAAAAGGGATAAATGACACAATTATTTATGACGAGAAAGCGGTGCGGGATAGATTTGGTTTTGAGCCGAAACTTTTAATTGACTATAAAGGTCTTCGGGGCGACCCCTCGGACAATATTATTGGTATCAAGGGAATTGGAGAAAAAACGGCGACTCTTCTGATTCAAAAATTCGGAACGATTGAAAATATGTATAAAACGCTTAAAGCGGATAAAGAAGCTTTTAAAAAAGCCGGTTTCAAAGATCGCATTATCGGGCTTTTGGAAGAAGGGGAAGAGGAGGCGAATTTCTCAAGAATTTTGGGGACGATAAGACGCGACGCGCCAATAGAATTTGCTTTACCTGCAAAAAAGTGGAATAAGACGGTGAATTCCGAAAAGATAGAAAGGCTTTGGAATGAGCTTGATTTTAGAACGCTTGGGGCTAGGCTGAAAGATACTCTCTCTGTGTTTTCCGGAGGCGAAACGACCTTTCTGGACGGTAAAAATGATAGCAGAGGCAAGGAGGATGCTGTTCCGTCGGAAATCCCCAAAGATGAATTGAAAGAGGTTTCCATAGGTCTCTGGCTTCTTAATTCAAGCGTGACCAGTCCGGACATAGAAGACATTTTAAATTACACAAATAAAAAATCTTTTGTCGAAGCCAAAGAAGTTATTTTAAGTGAGATAGAAAAACAGGGACTTAAAAAAATTCTTGAGGAAATAGAAAAACCACTTATTCCGATTGTTTCTCAGATGGAAAAAAGAGGGGTGAAAATCGATGCCTTGAGGTTGAAAAAACTTTCCGTGGAATACCATAAGGAATTGGATATTCTTGAAACAAAGATTACGAAATACTCTGGAGAAAAATTCAATATAAATTCGCCGAAACAGATGGGAGAAACTCTTTTTGTAAAAATGGGACTTAAGACGAAGAACCACAAGAAGACGGGAGGTGGGGCGCTTTCCACCAAAGAGTCGGAGCTTGAGAAAATGCGCGATCTTCACCCGATAATTCCGCTCATTCTTGATTATCGCGAATTGCAGAAATTGCTGACGACTTACATTGACAATATCCCCACAATGCTCGGCGAGGACAATAGGCTTCATACCAGTTTATTGCAAGCAGGAACAACGACAGGCAGGATGTCTTCGCAAAATCCGAATTTGCAGAATATACCGAACAAATCGGAGCTGGGTAGAAACATCAGAAAATCTTTTATCGCCGAAGACAGGTTCAAGCTCGTCGCCTTTGATTACTCGCAGATGGAGCTTCGTATAGCCGCTTTTCTTTCTGGTGATGAAAAATTGATAGAGATATTTAGAAAGGGCGAGGATGTTCACACGGCAGTCGCTTCGGAGGTTTTTGATGTTTCCTTTGATAAAGTGGATAAGGAAATGAGAAGGCGAGCAAAGGTAATAAATTTCGGAATAATTTACGGAATGGGTATAAACGCACTACGACAGAATCTGGGAACAGATCGCGAAAGCGCGCAGAAATTTTATAACGAATATTTCAAAAAATTCGCCGGTTTGGCGGAGTATCTTGAGAAAGTGAAAAATGAAACTTTCAAAAAAGGATACACGGAAACTTTCTTTGGCAGGAGAAGATATTTTGAAGGTCTTAATTCGCCACTGCCTTATATCCGCGCTTCGGCAGAAAGAATGGCTATCAACGCGCCGATTCAGGGGACAGGGGCGGATATTGTGAAGCTGGCGATGATTAAAGTTAATGAATTTCTGAAAGGCGAAAATTTGTTGGAAGATGCCCGATTACTCCTTCAAGTCCACGACGAATTGCTTTTTGAAATCAAGGGCAGTGTGGTCAAAAAAGTGTCGCCAGAAATTAAAAAAATAATGGAGGATGTAATTTCTACAAAAGACACAAAAGGGATTATTTTCGCGGTTGATGTTTCTGTCGGCGATAATTGGGGAGAGATGGAGAAGGTTGTAGGTAGTAGGGGGTAGGTTGTAGGAAGAAAGACAGCAGAAGAATTGAATAATTTCCAAAAATTTCGCCAGTTTGACACATCAATCTTTAATAGCGTAATATAGTCAATATATGTCAAAAGAATTTGAATACAAAATTGAATATGATGCTGACAAAGAAACTGGTCAAATCACAGCAATAATACCGGAGTTGAATCACATTTCGTCTTTTGGGAACACATTTGCCGAAGCGGAAGCTAATGCTAAGGAAGCAGCCATCGGTTATTTAGAGGTCATAATCAAAGAGAAAAAAGAAATTCCAAAACCGTCTTTTCGAACGGAAGGCACTTACATCAAATTATTTGTCCCGAGCATCGCTAAAACCGCCTAATTGTTATGAGTAGGCTAAGTCGGCTTAATGGGAAGAAAGTTGTTCAGAAACTGAAACGAGCCGGTTTTGTTGAAACTCATCATCGAGGCAGTCATCTTTACCTTAAAAACGACGACATTTCAAAAATCGTAACTGTGCCGATGCATGGCTCAAAAGATATTCCTATCGGCACACTTTATAATATCGTTGTTAAACAAGCTGGTTTGTCGGTGGAAGAATTTAATAATTTGTAATCATAATAAGATTTATGTTCTATTTTCTACACGGAGAAGACAAAGATAAGGCGAGAAAAAAGGCGCATGAGCTGATTGATGGTCTGACTAAGAAAAGACCGAATGCGTCATTTTTCAAAGTGGATAGTGAAAATTTTAGTCTTGGAAAATTGGAAGAAATGGTAGGCGGGCAGGGGCTTTTTGAGAATAAACAAATAGTATTTTTTGATAATGTTTTGGAAGATAAAGAAGTTAAAGGCGGTATTTTAGATAAAATAAAAGAAATTGCGGAGTCGCCGAACGCTTTTGTTTTTCTGGAAGGAAAGACTGACAAGGCAACAGTCGGGAAAATGGAAAAATCCGCGGAGAAAGTTCAGGAATTTGGTATGGGTAAAAATTCCACTCAGGATAAAAAACCGCCGGATAAATTTAATGTTTTTTCTTTGACTGATGTTTTTGGAAAGAGAGATAAGAAAAATCTTTGGACGCTTTATCAGGAAGCGCTCTCGCGAGATGTCGCGCCGGAAGAAGTTCACGGTATATTATTCTGGCAATTAAAAAGTATGATTGTCGCCAGTAAGTCGGAAAATGTCCAAGAATCAGGAATGAATCCTTATGTTTTTCAGAAGTCAAAAAATTTCGGGCGAAATTTCAGCGGAGAAGAAATGAAAAGAATATCTTCCCAGCTTGTTTCTGTCTATCACGATTCGCGAAGAGGAATTCATGATTTTGGTATAGCGTTGGAAAAGTTTATTTTGAATATCTGATTAAAGAAAAGTAATAGGTTGGGAAGAAAGTAAGATAAGATGGATCCCCGCATTCGCGAGGATGACAGAGTGACTATTCCGTCGTTTTTCCGTCGAATTCGGGGCTGTCAGCTATTGCCTCGTCGCGCGTCGCGCGGATTACTCCGTCTTTGTGGTGTGATGGGGCGTAGATGGTATAAAGTTTTAGAGCAAGTATGTCTGAGGTGTTGATAACATTGTGAGTTGCTCCTGCGGGGACTATTACAGTATCGCCGTCGCCGACTTCATATTCGGTTTCGTTGATGACAACCCTGCCTTCACCTTTTTCAAAGCGGAAAAATTGGTCATTATCTGTATGAACCTCCGAACCGATTTCCTCGTTCGGTTTAAGCGACATCAAGACTAGCTGGCAGTGTTCGCCAGTATAAAGCACTTTGCGAAAATTATCATTTTCGAGAGTTAGTTTTTCGATATTGCCTTTATATCCTTTTTTCATAATATTTCAAGACTCGCATGTTTGGCGAAATTCTTTGTTGCAAGCTCCGTTTGCTTCCGCGCAGTATTACTCATACAGCTTGGTCGCAATACTCGCTTACGCCTCGAATTTCATCCAAACCAGCAAGTCTTGTCGTTAATCTTTTAATAAATTCTTTGTTTAATTGTCTAATATTTTGTATATTTAATCATATGACACATTCGATAAAAATAAAAGTGATTGCCATAACCTTTGTCACTTTAAGTGCGATAGGTTTTCTTGATGCGACATATCTGACGATGGAACACTATCGTGGGAGCGTTCCCCCATGCGCCATAGCAGGCTGTGAAATCGTTCTAAAAAGCGGTCAAAGCGCAATTTTCGGCGTCCCTGTCGCACTTTTTGGGGTGATTTATTATCTAACAATACTAATTTTGTCTATTGCGTATTTGGAAAGCGGGAAGATAGCGATTCTTCGGCTTGCTTCATATCTTACGATAATAGGGGTAATCGCCTCCGCCTACTTTGTTTATCTTCAGCTTTTCGTCATCGGGCAAATTTGCCAATATTGTATGGTTTCCGCCAGTACCTCGACGGGGTTGTTTGGAATGGGGATGTACACACTTAAAAATTAAATTGAAAGTGGTCGATTGAGGAGTTTGACTTGGATTCGGGCGGGTTTCTCCTTTGAAGAGAGAAACTAGCGGAATTCTTAGTGCCAATTCGAAATACAAAGTGGTGTCTCGGACATTCTATCATATTTAGGATTGTCCGATGACTACGGAGTCCATCCTCGGCATCCGCCTCGGACATTTCCGCTATGGCTACTCGCGCCTAGATGTCTAGGTTTCCTGCTTTATCCTCGCAACTCCGCCCTTGCAAGGGCGTTGCTCGGGCAGGAGACTTTTTGGGGGAAGGAAGGAATCCTTCCCCCAGCTTCGCCTCGGTTCGTGCTCCGTCCGCTTGCTAGCGGACTCCGCATTTTGCAGAGCAAA
>CAYIIG010000045.1:0-5487 GCA_964363425.1 uncultured Candidatus Saccharibacteria bacterium
TGTTTGCGTTAAATGCCAAAAGTGAAGTTGGGGCATTTCGTAATTCAAAGTATCATATCATTTTCTCGTTTTTTTCAAAAAAATCCCACTTGGAAGCCTCGCTTCCAAGTGGGATAATCCGCTACGCGCGAATTCAAAATGTAACTAAATGCTCTTCGGATTCAGGAGGGCAATCCCTAAGCCATAATAACCCATCAGGGATTTTCTGCTCAATCCTTACTTCGAGTCCCAAATTGTGAGCAAGCTCATTAACAGCTTGTTCAAAAACCTTAGTGATATTTTTGTTAGAGATTTTTTTCTTTGCGCAAAAATCCCTAAAAACTATCCCGAACGCCAAAGATAAAGGCACCGTGTCTAAGTCTAAAGTCATTTCCCTTTCCTCCTGTAAATTTTCCAAACCAAAGACAATCACAAACCCGTCTTATTTATAGTAGTAATGCGACAGAACTGAATTTTCCTGCAAAATAATACACGACACTATCAAAAAGTCAACAATAAACGAAAGATACTGGGGATAACTTGGGGAAGGTGGTAGGAATTAGGTGGTGGATTGTAGGAAAGAATCTGATAAAAAGAAGACGGGTGGCTACAAGTTACTAATCTATATGGCTTTTTTTATATCCCTACAACCTACCACCGACAACCTACAACCTTTTGTACCCCACCTACATCCTCTCTGGAACCAAAATTCCTAAAAGTTTCAAGCCGTTTTTCATAGTCGTGGCGAAAGCCGAGGTGAGAGCAACTCGATAAGAAGAATTTTTGTCATTCTTGTCTATAATTTTATTATTTGCATAGAAACCATTGAATGCTCTGGCAAGCTCTGTGAGATAAGTCGCGATATAATGCGGAGCATCTTCCTTCCCCGCCCGTTCAACGACTTCAGGAAAACGATAAAGTAATTTTTCTAATTCCGTCGTTTCGATGGGAAATTCTTTCGCGGAGATTTCTATCCCCTCTTCTTTCGCTTTCTCCAAAACAGACTTGGCTCTGGCGCAAGAATACTGAAGATACGGTCCAGAATCGCCTTCAAATGAAATTGATTTTTCAAAATCGTAAACAATATCTCCGCCGACAGCCTGCTTCAAAATTGAGTATTTTATCGCGCTGATGGAAACTTTTTCAATAATTTCTTTTTTAAGCCCATTATTATAATCCCTGTCTTTGATTTTTTCCTCCACAAGTTTTTCAACATCGCCGATAAGCCCTTGGGCGGTCAAAACATTTCCTTTCCGCGACGACATCTTGCCTGTTGGAAGTTTGAGAAGTCCGTGCGAAATATGTTTTACTTTATCCGCGAGCTCTGGGTCAATTTGGCGGAATGCTTCAAGTCCGACTGCAAACACCCCGTCTTGTTCATTGGCGGTAATCACGATTGAAGTATCCGCCGGATAAGTCTCCTCTTTCACAATATGCAAGCCCAGCTCCTTCGCTTCATAAGTCGGAAGACCTTGCGAAGTAATATAAACGCGGGTATGCAAACTTGGATTATATTTTTCTCCTTTGAATACGACTGCTCCCTCGCTTTTTTCAAATACTCCCTTATCTAAAAATCGAGTTACTGTCTCAAGTCCAGGCTTCGCTATTTCACTCTCAAAAAAATAATAATCAAAATGTGTGCCGAGTCTTTTATACATTTCTTCAAACGCTTCAAGGGAAATTTTTCGCCCCGAATAATACAGCGCGTTTATTTCCGCGTCGCTTCGGTTGTAAATTTTCTTGTTTAATTCATCAATTTCTTTTTTGGCATCAATATCGTCTTCATATTCCGCCGAGCCTTTTGCGTAAACCTCGCCCCAATCCTTTGCTGTTTTCGGTTCGCCGTTTTTTATCGCGCCGTAAATCGCTTTCGCTGTATGAAGCCCAACATCGCCTTGATAGCACGCTCTTTTCACTTCCGCGCCGTGAAATTCAACTATTCTTGAAATAGCTTCCCCGATAGTGTTGCTCATCAAATGCCCGATATGAAATTCTTTGAAGGGATTCGGGTCGGTGTATTCAATCATTATTTTCTTTCCTCTAAGCGCTTTATTCGCGCCGAATCTCTCACCTTGCTTAATCCCCTCGCCCAAACTTTCCGCAAAAAATTCTTTTGACAAGAAAAAATTTATAAAGCCCGCGCCGGCAACCTCAACTTTCTCAAGCTTTTTTATCCCTTGTTCTCTTATCTTATTGACTATCTTTTCCGCCAAATCTCTCGGCTTCATCTTCATTTCTTTCGCGTAAGACAAAGCCACATTGGAAGAATAGTCGCCAAAACTCAAATCTACCGGATGTTCTAAATGAATATCATCCGCCGTAATAGACAACGCCCTCAACGCCTCTTGTATGCAATTTTTCAGTTTTTCTTGAATCATAAAGATATTTTAGCGTTTAAGACTCGTCGACACCCAAATCACGACATATTTTCTTTGCAAGAAAATGATTTATTTCTTTATGTCTCGGAATAGTTGAGTATCGCTTCGTCTCCAAATTAAAAAATACAGAATGTTTTGCTCCTTCTCGAGCCAGTGCGCATCCGTGTTTTAAAAGGCACTTAATAAGATCGATTCTTTTCATTTTACAGCTAATATCTGAGACTCAGTCAAAGTCAAAGCTTCCCTAATGATCCTTTGACCTTGTTTTGGCGTGTTTAAAAATCGGTTTGTTTCAAGAACCAACAGAAGCGCGTCTTTAAGATTTTCTTTTGCTTTCGCGAGTGTTTTTCCTTGCGTATTGACACCGGGAATTTCCTCAACCCACGCCGAATACCACGCGCCTGTTTTCTTATAATTTGCGGTAAATTGTCGTTTCATACTTTTTATATTACAGTAAATATTTCCAATCGTCCATTTTTATCAAGTGAATTCAGTAATAAAATATCTCATTCAGCGAATGGAAAATTTCTTTCAACTGCCCGTCTGTTATCTCGCCTATTTTTTTGATCATTCTTTCTTTAGCTATCGCGCGTATTTGGAAAGTTATAATTTCGGAATCTTCGCTTAATTTATTTATTTTATTTTTCTCCAAATTGACACAACCTGCGTAGTTTTTGACTTTGCCTGAAATGGGACAAACAATAAAGACTTTTAGGTTTTTATTCATCGTGTTTCCAGAAATAATTACCACAGGTCTTCTTCCTTTTTGTTCCCCGCCTTTTACAGGATTGAGATCTGCCCAGTAAATATCTCTCTGAAGCATATTTATTGTTCGAGGCGAGTTAGCTCTTTAAAATAATCCCCCAGACCATCTTCCGCCATATTTTTTATATCCGCATCTAGAGACGCTTTCTTAAAAGACTCCTCGTATTCTTTCCTGCGGACTGACTTGCGGAATTCGGTGAGAGCCTTTTCTAAAATAGCTCTTCTTGTCAACTGCCGACTGGCAGAGTATTCCTCCATCCATCGCATAAGATCGGAAGATAAATTATTTGTGAAAGTTACATATTTCATACTTTATAGTATATACTTATAAAATATAAATATCAATGCAATGAATTTAGACTGATATTCTTTTAAATACCAACGCTTGAAGACGAGGATGAATCTGGTGGAATAGCGTCCGAACTTACGCTAGAGGAGCTTGAGATCACCACTTCCGAGCTAGATGAAGATGCTACGGATGATGAGGACGATGATGTATCTAACGGAATAGCGTCCGAACTTACGCTAGAGGAGCTTGAGATCACCACTTCCGAGCTAGATGAAGATGCTACGGATGATGAAGAACTTGAAACAGCCGAAGACGAAGAAGTGGATGATATTGACGATACAGCTGATGACGAGCTTCCGCAAACCCCTTTTGTCTTTAGCCAGTCGCCGTTGGAAATATTTACGCAATAAGTCTCCCCTGTCGCGCTGTCTTTCATTTCAAAATTATTGACTCCTATCTTATTTTCTCCAAACGATATTCCGAACATTGCCATAAATTTGCTGACAATCCAAGAGAATAAGCTATCCGTAGTCTGTCCGCCGGACACAGCCGCGCTGGCCTGCAAATCGCTTATCTTCAAATTCATCTCCTGTATCGCCTTCACCGCTACACTCAATATCGCCCTGTCGTCTATACCGGACAAAACGGCTCCGTTGTAGCTGGCTAAATGAGGATTGACCGAGGCTGTGTCTTCGGCGATGAAACCATACCTCACCCTGTCGTCCCCATATTCTTTATTGTAAACAAAAGAAACAGGCTGAAGAGCTTTGATAATATCAAGACCGGAAAGGTCAAGATTGTTAATATCGTGCTTGGTGGAACGCAGAGAAGAAAGGCAAGCGTCGGAGGCGTTATACACCACTTCCTTGTTGGTGGTGCTGGTAAGACACAATGAACCGCTACCGATGGCGGTCGTCAACCCGTCAAACCCCACCGTCCCCGTTACGCCCAATGTCCTCCAAGGTGAGCTTGTCCCCACTCCTGTATCGCCGTCATTAAGAACAACGAATTTTACTCCTGAATAAAGATTATTTACTCGTATCGCCGGATAATCCGCCGCTGTATTTATACCAACATTCAACATATATCCTTTAGAGCCCGGTGTTCCATCACTGGCTTCTTCGATGTTTACTCCCCCCGCTGTTGATTCGCTGTCTACTAGCACGCTCAATTTTTCAACTGGTGTTATTCCGATGCCGACATTGCCTAGATTATCTATTCTCATTTTTTCTCCGACAGAACCAGCGTTAGATACAGAGAAAGTTAAAACTCCTGTATTGTTGGCGCCATTTCTTTTTACTTTTATAACTCCCAACCTATCACTTCCATTCATCAATTCCAATCCTGAAACCTCGGCATCAGATGTTGCATAACCACTTATTTCAACCGCAGCCGTAGAATTGGCGCCCCCCTGCGCGGATTGAACTGTTAAAGTTTTAGACCAGCCAACAATTCCCGGACTTATCGTGCCGATGCCCACATTGCCATTTAGTATTGTTTTGGTGTGAGAAGATCCACCCAACACAATAGTATTGGAACCTAACCCCCTTATCCCGGAACCTATAGCAATACTATTAGTATCGGAACTTACTAAAACGCCTGAACTGTAACCTATAAGGATATTATCTGTGCCAGTCGTGAGAGGCTGGCTATTACCCGTATACCCTGCCAGAGAGCCAACTACCACATTACTAGTGCCAGATGTTGTGTATATACCAGAATATTTACCAACAAAAACATTGTTGGTGCCAGTTAATGCTCCTTGACCACCAGCGTCCATTCCTATTGCAGTGTTTTGACTGCCTGATGTCAATAATGATAGAGCTCGGTAACCAATCGCCGTGTTTTCACCGAAACTTGAAATCGTGGCGCTTCCTTTCAAAGCTTGATAGCCGAGAGCAGTGTTAGAGCTAGTGCTCGTGGCATTCTCCAAAGCCTGATAGCCTACTCCTGTGTTTTTAAGTCCCCCCTTAGCATCAATGTTTGATGCTGATTGATACCATATCGTCAAGTTGCCGGCGGAGGTGGTGGAGGAAGTGAGGAATCTTTGATTGTTCTGATAGAAGAGAGTGTTGG
>CAYIIG010000046.1:0-5289 GCA_964363425.1 uncultured Candidatus Saccharibacteria bacterium
CGGGATACCCCGCCTAGTCTGCGAGGGGACGGCTTGCCGCGGGGTAGTTCATTAATGATGGCAAAATATTTTGCTTAAGTAAAGGCCGCGTTCTATTTTTCCGCTGTACTTACTCACACCCCCTCTATCATTCCCGTGAAAACGGGAATCCAGACCATCGATGATTGAATCTGGATCCCCGCATACGCGGGGATGACAGAGAAAATACTAATGATTCATAGGGTGTGAACAGATACTTTTCCGCTTTGTAATAAAAGTGTGAATAAATATGGTATTATAATAAAAATTATTCGCTTATGTTTTTTAATTCTGCTATGGGAAGCTATAACAAATTAGTCAGAGATAAAATTCCGGAAATTCTTGATGAAAAAGGGGTGCGTTATGAAAAAAGGATAGCCTCGGATGAGGAATATAAGTCGGAACTTGTAAAAAAGCTCGGAGAAGAGACGGCGGAATTTTTAAAAGATGGCGACCTCGAAGAGTTGGCGGATGTTATCGAGGTGATTGAGGCTTTGAAGAAATTGCCTGATTATGAAAATGCGGAAGATGTAAGAAGAAAGAAACTGAAAGAACGGGGCGGGTTTGATGAAAAAATAATCCTTAAAGGAGAAAAATAATATGGAAATATTGAACAACAAAAAAGCGGTGGAAATAGGGAGACTTTTGGGGATTGATTTCGGACGGAAAAGAGTGGGAATCGCAATGTCAGACAAAGACGGGAAAATAGCTTTTCCAAAAGCTGTGTATTTGAATGACAAAAAATTGATTAAGCGAATAGGAGATTTTTGCAAGGAAAATTCAATTGATGGAATCGTGCTCGGCGAATCGAAAAATTTTAAAGGCGAAGATAATCCGCTGATGAAGGATATTTTGAAATTTAAAAGCAGGCTTGAAGATGCGACATCTTTGCTTGTCTTTATGGAGCCCGAATTTATGTCGTCGTCTGAGGCGGAAAAAATGCGAGCTGAAGGCGATGATTTAGAAATGCTCGACGCCTCGGCGGCGGCGGTGATCTTGCAGAGCTATTTGAATAAAAAAAAGAATAAAGGGTAATCTTTTTTTGTACTTACTCACACCTCCCTCTGTCATTCCCGTGAAAACGGGAATCCAGACCATTAGTGATTGAAACTGGATCCCCTGTCGCCGAGAGCAGGGGCGACACCTGATTGAGCACAATCACCTACTGGGTGTGGACGGCGTTCGCGAGAGCTTGCCCTCGTGGCTTCACACGGGGGATGACAGAGAAAACACTAATGATTTATAGGGTGTGAACAGTTACCCTTTTTTGCTTGGCTTATATTCTCTTAATATGTTATTTTAATTTCAATTATGATTTCATACGAAGATTTTAAAAAGGTGGAAATAAAAATAGGAAAAATAATCAGCGCCGAGAAAATTCTCGACACCGATAAGCTCCTGCTTCTTAAAGTTGATTTTGCCGAGGAATCTCCGAGACAAGTTGTTTCCGGCATAGCCTCTTATTTCCCCGATCCGTTAAGCTTGATCGGCATCAAATGCGCTTTTGTGACGAATCTGGAACCGAGAATTATTCGCGGTTATGAAAGTCAGGGAATGATTCTCGCGGTCGGCGGAGCCGATTCACCCTTTTCTCTTTTGAGAGTCAATGAAGACGCCAAAGAGGGAAGCGCCATTAAATAACTAAATGGAAAAATTAAAAATAAAATTGAAAGACAGAATGAAACGGCATATTGACGGACCGAACGCCGGACGGTGGCTCTTCATAGTATCATTCGCCGAGTCGTCCTTTTTTCCCATCCCGCCCGATTTGCTTTTGATGCCTATCGTAGCGAGGCTCCGTTCGAGATGGCTGTATTATGCGATTATCACGACCGTGGCATCAGTCATCGGAGGAGTGTTCGGCTATCTCATCGGCGCCGTGTTTTTCAATATCGTCGGAACATTTTTGGTCAAAACTTATCATCTGGAAAAAGAGCTTGAATATGTTTCGACGCTTTTTCAGCAAAACGCTTTTTGGGCGATATTCACCGCCGCTTTTACACCGATACCTTACAAGTTATTCACCATAGCGGGCGGGCTTTTTCACATAAACTTTGTCGTCTTTGTAATCGCTTCAATCTTGGGCAGGGGGATGCGTTTTTTTGCCGTCGCCTATCTGATGAAGCTGTTTGGAGGCGCCGTCGGACGGCTCGCTTTCAGGTATTTCAATTTGCTTACCCTTGTCTTCGCCTTCATTGTTGCGAGCTTTATCGCTTACAAGCTTTTAGTTTAGCGATTTTCAAATGTGACCGAAAGTGGAAAAGTGGAAATGACGAAAAATAAATATAAAAATAAAGTTTTTCTTTTTTTAAAACCCAACATCTAAAATTCTCGAGTGGCATTTTCGCAATATGTTTTTTATTGATATAATAAAGCGAATTATAAAAACCTATGTCATTTAACAAATTATTTCGCTCCCTATCGACACTTCCTCACTATTTGGATATGTCGGCGACAGGTCTTGATATATCGGATCAAGCCATTCGTTTCATTGAATTTTCAAAAAACAAAAACCAATTGATTCCGATTATTTTCGGCGAGAAAAAACTACCCCAAGGACTGATTGTTTCCGGAGATATAACCAAAAAAGACGAGCTGGTGTCCATCCTTTCTTCCTTGAGGGAAGAATATTCGATGAAATTCGTGAAAGTTTCCTTGCCGGAAGAAAAAGCTTATTTTTTTAAAACGGAAATTCCGAAAGTTTACGGCAAAGAAATTCGTCAAAGCATAGAATTTAAACTTGAAGAAAATATACCGCTGAGAGCCGATGAGTCTTTGTTCGAGTATAATATTCTAAATAAGAATAATGACAAAAAGGAGCATTGGGATGTTGGCGTTTCCGCTGTTCCTAAGCTTGTTGCAGAGAGTTACTCTGAGATATTAAATGATTCAGGACTGACACCTGTCGCATTCGAAGTCGAATCAAAAGCGATGGCGCGTTCGGTGATTAAAGATGATGGCGGTCTGTCGGTGATGGTTATCAATATAAAGGACGACGCGACGGTGATTGCGATGGTGAGGGGTGGCGCGACGAGATTTACCTCGGTCATTGCGATAGGTGGAAATTTAATAACTGAAGCCTTGTGTAAAAATTTCTCAATTTCATTTCAAGGAGCGGAAAAAATGAAAGAAGAAAAATTGTTTGTTGAGAGCAAAGAAAGTGTGGCGATATTTTTTTCTCTAATCGGCATTATTTCAGAGCTTAAAGACGAAATAAGCAAATTTTACACATACTGGCTTGAAAAAAATGATCTAAGTGGCGAATATGGAGGAAAAATAAGCAAGATAATACTGTGCGGAAAAGATTCGACAATCGCTGGTCTGAAGGATTACCTCTCCCAAAGTTTGAAAACGAGGGTTGAAATCGGCAATGTGTGGGTCAACGCTTTTTCAACGGAAGATTACTTGCCGGAAATAAGCTTTTCGGAATCTTTGAATTTTGCCACTGCCATAGGATTGGCTTTGCCTGATGTCAGGATGCACTAATAATTAAAATTATTAGATCTTCATTATTTTATGTCCAGCCAAAATCTCATTTTGAAAAAAACCACACAAACCGACGAAGCATATTAAGATATGCCGGAAAGGGTGGGAGATTTATAACCGAAATTCGGAGATGTTGGAGGACACGCCCTGTTTTTAATCTTTATTTTCGGTAAGATTAAAGAATAGACTTTTAATAAAAATGCTTGAACTACTGCCAAAAAATCAAAAAAAGGCGCTAAAACGAGAATATTTTCGCAGGATTTTGGTGGTGGCTTTGTTGCTGTTGTCTGCGGTCGGGGCCTCGTCATTGGTTTCACTTTCCCCGTCTTATTTTTTGTCGCTAGAAAAAGAAAAGATCGTCGCAAAACAATTTGCGGAAATAGAAAAATCTCGCAAGACAACTATGGACGACAAGGAATTTCAATTCGATATTAAAAACCTTAAGGAGATGGTTGATCTTTTGAAACCATCCGAGAAAATTATTTCAATCGGTGATTTTATTGCCAATATCGTTAACAATAAAAACTACGGGATAAAAATTTACGGTATAACGGCAAATTATTACAAGAAAGATAAATATCAGATTATTGTAAATGGGAATGCCACAAGTCGAGATATGCTTAAATCGTTTGTGGAAAACTTGCAGGGAAACGGTTTGTTTGAAAATATTGATTTGCCGATTTCGAATTTTACGAAGATTGCTAACATAGACTTTAATATTACACTCGTCACGGCCATTTAATTTATGCAAAAAATGAGAAAAAACATCGCAATTTTAATTATCTTGAATTTGGCTATTTTCGGTCTGTATTATTATTTACTTGTGGATATAAGACGGTCAAATATTGACACTTCATCGAAACTGGCTCAAATCAATCTAGAAACAATGAAAAAAGAACAATTACAATCGGTAAAAATTCTTATGGACGAGACTAAAATCCAAAGAGACAAGGTTGCCAATCTTTTTGTGCAACAGGATGGATCTGTCGGATTTATAGAGATGGTGGAATCTTTGGGCGGAACAACCGGCGTAAAACTCAATATTGAGTCTGTGGGAATCGGCGTTTCGAAGGCTAAAATCGGAAGTAGTACGGAATCTATTCAGCTCGTGGTGAAAACGGAAGGCGCGTGGGCGGATGTCATGCATTTGTTAAGTATGCTGGAAAGCTTGCCTTTCAAGGTTTCATTCGATAGCGTCGTTTTAAATAAGCTTTCAGAAGCCTCAAGCCCGACACCTTCAATGACCGCAAAAAAATCTTTGTCATACTGGAACGGCAGTTTCGGTTTCAGCGTTCTTAAGATTAAAAACACCTCGCAAATTTTGCAAAAATGAAATGAAAAATTTTAAAAAAAATATCGGAAAGTTTTTTAGAAGAAAGCGTGAATCTTTTGAGCCCAAGGAAATAAATTTCCAGCGAGATTGGAGGGTTGTCGTCGCTATTTTTATTTTGTTAAGTATTGTTGCCGTTTCCTTCGGTGTCTATGCGTATAGGGAAATCAACCAAGGTGATTTTTTCAACAATCCGAACAAAGAAGAAATAATAATCGAATCGATAGATCGTTCCGAGCTGGCAAAAGCGATTGAATTTTACGATTCTAAAAAAAGAATCTTTCAAGAGGTAAAAAGCAAAAAACCCGAAATTGTTGACCCTTCCTTGTAATGCTGTTATATTTGATTGCGTTAGGATTTGCGCTGTCGGTGCTTTTCTTCTGCGTAAATGCCCCCGTAGCTCAATGGATAGAGCAGCGCTCTTCTAAGGCGTTGATGTGGGTTCGATTCCTGCC
>CAYIIG010000047.1:0-5253 GCA_964363425.1 uncultured Candidatus Saccharibacteria bacterium
AGTCAGAGTCAAATATCTGAAAGCGAGAGGGTGAAAATTCTTCTCAATCACATCTCGCAACGAAATTATATTTCCGAGCGATTTAGACATTTTGTCGCTTCCCATATTAACGAATCCTGTATGCAACCAAAAATTTGAAAATTTTTTGCCTGTCACCGCTTCCGATTGAGCGATTTCGTTGGTGTGATGGGGGAAAATCAAGTCTTGTCCGCCCGTGTGAATATCTAAAGTTTCTCCAAGCGCGCTTATTGCCATAGCTGAACATTCTATATGCCATCCCGGCCTGCCGTCATCAAACGGCGCTTCGAAAAATACTTCACCGTCTTCTTCCGTTCGGAATTTCCAAAGAGCAAAGTCGCGCGGATTTTCTTTGTCATATTCATCATTTATAATCCTAGAAACTGAAGAATTTTCAATTTTTAGATTTGCCAATTGACCGTAATTTTTCGACTTCAGTATGTTGAAATATATTCCGTCTGTCGTTTTGTAAGCGATTCCTGTTTCAAGCAGTTTTTCAATCAGTTGGATCATCTCGGCTATGTTTTCCGTGGCTCGCAAAAGGGAAGAAGGACGCAGAATGTTCAGAGAATCGGTGTCGGAGAAAAACATCTTTTCATATTTTAAAGTGATTTCCTTCAGGCTCATTTTCTCTTCTCGACTCCGCTTCACTATCTTGTCGTCAACATCGGTGATGTTCATCACCTGCGTGACTTTGAAACTGTTGTATTCAAGAGTCCTTCGTAAAATATCATTTGTGATATAGGTTCTCATATTGCCGATGTGCGCCACATTGTAGACTGTCGGTCCGCATTGATACATACCGGCTTCAAGTGATTTGATCGGGATAAATTTTTCTTTTTTTCCTGAAAGAGTGTTGTAGAGTTTTATATCCATTTTTTATGTCTAAACACCAGATATATTATCACGCCGACTAAAACCATAGATCCGATTATTATCCAAAAATCGTTTTTTGCCCCGACAATCGGCATAAAAGAAGTATTCATACTGTATATGGAAGAGATAAAGGAAAGAGGCAGGATAATAAACGCCATAACGGTCAAAGTCTTCATAACCTCGTTCTGTTTGGCGTCAAGGAGCGAATTGTTTGTTTCTCTTAATTCGCGGAGCGACTCGATATTGCTCTCGGTCGAGTTGTTTATTTTGTAGAATTCGTTTATCAAGTCTTTGATGTAAAATGAAAAATCGCCACTGAAAAATCCCAAAGCGGCGGGCTCGAAAGAGCGCAACACTTGCTTGTGCGCGTTCATCGCGTGATGAAATCTCAAAAGATCTCGGCTGACTTTCGACAAATCGACGACCATTTCTCTTTCGTTTCCGATAAAAATCTGGTCCTCGATGTTCTTGAGAGAATCTTTTAAATAATCAAGCTCGTGCGAGAGCGATTGATACATTTCTTTAACCATATAATAAAATATAAAACCGATATGATCGCCCATATTGCTTTTATCAAGAATGGAATTGACTTCGAAAATTTTTGAAAACTTAGCAAGGGCATCTATGGAATCGTATCTCGCGGTGATGATGAAGTTTTTTCCGATTATGAAATCTATCTCTTGATTGCTGTCGCCCGAATGACTATGCTTGATTGCCGGAAAATGAAGTATCATATAAATGAAATTCTTGTATAGCTCGATTCTGGGATTTGCCGTAGGTAACAGAATTTCCTGCGCGACCGACGGGTGCAAATCAAATTCCCTCATAATTTCTCCCACCTCTTCGCTTGTAGGACTTTCGAGGTCGATCCATACGAGCTGTTTGTATGTATATCTGTGAATCATAAAATAATTTTTTACTTATTTAAAGCAAATTTATTATATCATAACATTAAATTCATGCTTATATTTTATATTTAAATTTGACCGACGGTTTGTTTTTTGAGATGATGTGGTTAAATGAAGAAAGTTCGAAGCGCGAAATACGAAATCTGAAAAAAATTCAAATATTTAAAATCAAAAATCTAAAACGAGAATTTTCGTTTAGAATTTAGAATTTTAAATTTAGATATTGTTTCGAATTTCGATATTCGTATTTCGAATTTAACAAAAATATGGAATCAAAATCTTTTTGGTCAAGCAAATACAAAATTGTCATAACTGCCGTCATTTTGTCGGCGTGTCTTTTTAGCTTAGGTTTGTATCTGGGATTCAAAATCAATTCCTCGCGAGGCAAACCACCAGAGTTTTTGATAAACACTGAGGCGGATTTGACGGGGAAAATCGACTTCGCGCCATTTTGGAAAACTTGGGAGATTTTGGATCAGAAATTCGTATCGACAAAAAAAGCCAGTTCGACATCCACACCCTCAGCTACATCTGCGACATCAACCGACCAAGACAAAGTTTGGGGCGCGATAGGCGGACTTACGGCATCATTTGGCGATCCTTACACCGTTTTTTTTCCACCGGAAGAAAGTAAATCTTTTGAAACGGAAATCAGCGGAAATTTTGAAGGAGTCGGAATGGAAATAGGAATAAAAGACGATATGGTCACTGTCGTGGCTCCGCTCAAAGGCAATCCAGCGCAGAGAGCGGGAGTGCTCGCGGGCGACAAAATAATATCGATTGACGGACAATCGACAATAAAAATGAGCGTTGATAAAGCGGTGAAGCTCATCCGCGGAAAGCTGGGCACAAAAGTGAAGCTGATAATAGCAAGAGAAGGAAAGAAGGAACCGCTTGAATTCGTCATCACGAGAGAAGTCATAAATACGCCGACAGTCGATACAGAAATCAAAGGAGGACAAATCGCGGACAGTAAGACCGGCAAGATGCAAAACGGGGTATTTGTAATAAAGCTTTATAATTTTTATTCATCCTCGACGGACTTGTTCAGAAAGGCGCTCCGCGAGTTTATTGAATCCGGCTCGGACAAACTCATTCTTGACTTGCGCGGAAACCCGGGCGGTTATTTGGAGGCGGCGGTTGATATGGCGAGCTGGTTCCTGCCTCTCGGAAAGGTTGTTGTGAGCGAAGATTTTGGAAAAAACGCCCCAAGTCAAATATACAGAAGCAAAGGATACAATATATTCAATAGCAATTTAAAAATGGTGATTTTGGTGAATGGAGGCTCGGCTTCAGCTTCGGAAATTCTTGCGGGCGCGCTTAAGGAGCATAACATTGCGAAACTTGCGGGAGAAAAGACATTCGGCAAAGGTTCCGTTCAAGAAGTTGTCAAAATCACACAGGAAACTTCTTTGAAAGTGACGGTCGCGAGATGGCTAACGCCTTTAGGGCATTCAATTTCCGAAAATGGACTGACTCCGGACATTGAAGTCAAAATGACACCGGAAGAATTTGCAAAAGGTAAAGATCCTCAAATGGAAAAGGCAATAAAATATCTGAATGATCTCAAATAATCGGCGAAACGGCAGGCGCGCAGAGGTGAAAAATTGAAAAGCGATTTTAATTATGCTAATCTGAAATTATGAAAATAATACTTTTGAAAGATGTGAAAGGGTTTGGGAAGAAATATGACATTAAAGATGCCAAAGATGGCTACGCTTTGAATTTGCTCATACCTCGAGGGTTGGCGGTTCATGCTACGGATAAGAATGCGAAGGATGTTGAAATTAAGAAAAAAAATGATCTGGAGCATTACAAAATCCAAGAAGACCTTTTGCTGATGAATCTGAAAGAGTTAGAAGGAATTAAAATTGAGATGTCGGAAAAAGCCAACGAAAAAGGTCATCTCTTCGCCGGTATACACAAAGAGCAGATTGTAGAGGAAATAAAAAAGCAAGCTAAGATTAACATATTGCCCGAATTTATAATTCTTGAGAAACCTGTAAAAGAAGTCGGCGAGCATAATATCTCCGTCAAAGTCGCGGATAGGATGGTAAAATTCAAACTTGTCGTGAAGGCTTTGTAATTATTAATAATAAAATGAAAAAACAAAATGGATTTATAAAAATACTGTTCGCGGTTATTTTTCTAATTTTCATCACTGGTGTTTATTTTATTTACATTTACAGCGATTATAATGCCATGGTTTTACCCCTCCCCCAGCTTCCATTAGTGAATCACGATAATTCGTCGAGCGTGGCTGATTCATATCTGATGAAAGAATTGACAAGAGAAGAATATGTATCTGTTGAGGCGGATGTGGCTGGTTGGAAAATTTATAAAAATGATAAATACGGATTTGAGTTTAAGTACCCAAAAGAGTGGCTGATTGACGAAAGATCTAAAACTGATAAATCCATATCTGTAATTTTAAGCAAAGATGGAATAAATAGATTTGATTTAACTGTATATGACCCAATCGCTGATGTTTATGGCGAAAGGGTGACATTAGATGAGTACCTGTCGCAGTATAGTTATGAAAGTAATAATTTGCGAGAAGACAAGAGAATCGGCGGTGTTAATATGCTATATTTTGAAAGTAAATCAAATAAAGATTACAAAGATAAATCTTTTAGATACATTGTTCCTGTTCGAAAAGATTTAATGTACGAATTTACCCTCAATTCTACTGATAATAATGACATTATTTCTTTTGACAAAATTATTTTCACTTTCAAATTCACAAAATAAGCAGTTCTATGAAAAATCAGGATGGAGAAATTTCAAACAAGCAAGAATGACGCGAGTGAGATGATTGATACTCTCAATAAAGTTATCTACGATGTTAATCTCTTGATTGAAAAAGTAAAAAATTTGGAAAAGTTTAAGGAATTAGCGGACAAAGAGATTTTTAAAACTCGTGGCGATGTAGTGGATCTGAGAGCGGATGATGTGGAGATTAAGAAAAATATCGCTACGCTGAGCAAAGAAGTAAAAGTTCTAGAACACGAGACAAGGAAATTAAGCGAGCGAACCTCACATCTTGAAAGCAAGACTAAGTCGCTTTGAATTACTACGAGAATCTCTTTTCTGTCATTCCCTTGAAAAAGGGAATCCAGATCTACATTGAGAACAAGACAAAATCATTGTAATAACTTGGACATCCGATGTCCAAGTTAGGCTTGACGGTTTGCTTGTCACTTTGAATTACGAAACTCACTTTTCTGTCATTCCCGCCTGCGCGGGAATGACAATTCGAGCGTTTCGTAATTCAAAGTTGTCTTTACTCTAGGAACTTTATAGCCTCATTAGACCAAACTATGATTTTAAAATATGCTATAATGCAAATGTTTATCAGTTAATTAAATTATAACTTGTGAATTTGGATGATTCGACCCAGTAGGTGATTGTACTCAATCAGACGCGAGCGAGTATTGCGACCAAGCTGTAT
>CAYIIG010000048.1:0-4969 GCA_964363425.1 uncultured Candidatus Saccharibacteria bacterium
CCGCTCGCAAGGGAGGAGAGGGATGCGAGCGGGACTCCCTAGAGACTACATAGCTTCCCAAATTTCAAAAGCATCATCAACATCAAGTCCGGTTTCATCAACAATTTCCTGAAGTTCTCCCGCTTCATCTTTTCCTAAATCTTCCTCTTTTGCTTTTTCAAATACTTCTTCGTCCATAAATTTATGCTGGTAAATATTCTCTATACACTCGCACAGTTTCAAGGTAGATAGACTCAATCAATCTTTTTGTCTGCATCTCCTCAACAATTCCTTTCTGAAGCAAGAGAAGTCTTACATTTTGGCGAATACGCGCCTTTATTGTTTCGTTATTAGTCCAATCAATCGCTAAGTCGCGCCTGATACGCTTCGTGAGCTCTTTCACAAATTCTTTAATATCAATCCCAGCATTTTTTAGATCAGGATTTTTCTCCAGCGTATCGTAAAACACAATTTCTTCTTCAGAAAGTCCAGTATCTTTGCTCTCTTGATCTAGTTTTTTAATTTCATCTGCAATTTCAAGAAGTTGTTTTATAATTTCAGCCGAGCTGATAACATTGTTTTCATATTTTTCAATAAGCCCTTCCAATAATGTGAGCATTGTTTCGTAGCGAGCAGTATTGACACGCATACGGGCACGGATTTCCTGATCAAGAAGTTTTCGAACCGAATCTACGGCAAAATTGTGATACTGGGATTTCTTTATTTCAGCGACAAATTTCTCATCAAAAATTGAAATGCTTTTCCTTTCTTGACCTTCAACATTAAACAAATCAACAATTCCTTCAGCTTGAATAGAATCTTGCATCAAACTGCGAATAGCACTTTCTGTCTCTTCGGGAAAAATGGCATGTGGTAATACTGTCTGCTTCCGTATCGCTTCGCGAATTGATTGAAAGAATTGCAAATCAGTTACGATCTCCATAGCTTCCTCGCCCGGCATAACAAGGGCGTGTAGTTTCGAAAGCTTTGAAACCATTCCCATGTATTTCATTTTTCTCTCATCAGACAAATACCCGTTGTTAGTTATCACTTCGTTTATTCCTGCCTGCATAATTCTGGCTAGCTCAACTCCTTTCTTTTGTTTCCAAGAGACATAATCAACTTTGCCAAAAAATTCGCCAACCTGTTTGTGTATGGTGTGCATTTGCGCAACGACTTCATCAATAGGTATGAGCGCATCATTTTGAATATCAGAGTCATACCATGCAAGCGCTTTTTTTAGATTTTCAGCGATACCAATATAATCCACAATCAAACCGCCCGGCTTATCTTTGAAAACTCGGTTTACACGAGCTATCGCTTGCATGAGCCCATGATTTTTAAGTGGCTTATCAAGATACATTGTATGTAAGCACGGCACATCAAAACCAGTGAGCCACATATCACACACGATGGCAATTTTCAGAGAATCATTTACTTTTTTGAATCTTTTCTCTAGCTTCTTAACATCTTTCTCTGACTGTATAACAGAAGCATATTCATCACTATTTGAAATAACCACTGCACATTCTGGCGCACCATTAATTTTTTTGATCGCTTCATACATCAAAACAGCAATCCGGCGACTCATCGTCACAATCATTGCCTTACCCTCAATTGGTCTATTATTGAAGTGATTTACAATATCTTCTGCAATTTTATCTATACGACTTGGCGCACCAACAACTTCCTCAAGTACAGCCCACTCTTTTCGCATGCGAGCGTTATCATCAGAAATAACTTCGCCTAATACAGCATCAAATTTAGAATCAATAAATTTATCGGCGAGATGAAGTGGCACAAGTCGTCCCTCGTAGTAAATTGGTACCGTTGATTTATCTTTTACAGATTGACTGATTTTATAAGAACTAACTACGTTTCCGAAAACTCTCACAGTATCTTTATCGTTGCGAGAAATAGGTGTTCCAGTAACTCCCAAAAAGCTTGCATTCGGTAGTGCGAGACGAACATTACCTGCCAAATTGCTGTACTGTGTGCGATGCGCTTCATCGGCAAGAACTATGATGTTATCTCTCTCTGCCAAAGCATTTTGCGCATCGGGGTCTTCTTGAAATTTTTGGATGGTAGTAAAAATAAGCTCACTGCCCAAATGAGACAATCTGGCACGCAAATCTTTTATGCTCGACGCTTTTTTGGCAAGCGTGCCATATCCAGTTCGACTGAAAGTTTTAAATAACTGATCATCCAAATCTTCACGATCTGTCAGAAAGACATACGCCGGACTTTTTAATTCTGGAATATTTTTTGTTTTGTTCACATAGAAAACCATTGAAAGAGATTTTCCCGAACCTTGTGTATGCCAAAATACTCCGATTTTTCTATCTTGTTTTCCGAGAACTGCATGAATAGTGCTATCAATTGTTTTGTTTACGCCATAGTATTGATGATACAAACACATCTTTTTTGTATAAGTTACCGCTTCACCATCGCTATCAGCTTCAAAAATTGTAAAGTGCTGGAGCGCATCCAGAAATCGCTCTTTATTGAAAAGTCCTTTGGTTAATACCTCTAATTCTTCCGCCTCCTTCGGAAAATCATTTTCAGTTTTTATGCCTTTCCATGTTCCATATCGCTCCCACGATGACGAAATAGTTCCATATCGCGCATTAAACAAATCAGAGAGTCCAACGACTTGGTTGTATAAAAATAATTTTGGAATTTCTTTTTTGTAATACTCAATATCTCGATATGCTTCACCTATTGTCGCTTCTGTCCGAACAC
The DNA here is from genome assembly GCA_964363425.1 of uncultured Candidatus Saccharibacteria bacterium. GTDB lineage: Bacteria > Patescibacteriota > Minisyncoccia > Phycocordibacterales > GWA1-40-21 > GWA1-40-21. Next base: position 2,722 of record CAYIIG010000048.1, read on the forward strand.
CGCTCTTTAATTCAAATACTCCGAGCGGTAATCCGTTCATAAAAATCACAGCATCAAGTCGGCACACAGCATCAATGCCTTGTACTGTAAATTGATTTACGACTAGAAATTCGTTTGAAAGCGGTTCAGCAAAATCAACAAGCTTAACCAAATCAGTTTTCTCATCTCCATTTTCTCTCCACGAAATCTTCTTGCCATTCGTGATCCACGAATAGACCTCCTTGTTGCCAAGGATGAGATCATCGTGAGAATAATCTGAAATTTCCTTAACGATAATTTCTGCTTGTTCGGCGGGAAGCGATGGATTGATTCTTCGAATTGCTCCAAGAAGTCTATCTTTCAAAACAACATCTCTAAAATCCTCGCGTTCCGCGTGAGTCTGTCCGGGGTTTATATCCGGCCCATAAATATGCTCATATCCCTCGCCCTTGAGCCAGTCTATGAGTGATTGTTCCGTTAAATTGTTTTCATTGATGGGGTTCATGTTGTTTTTGTTATGTTTTTTGACTTATACACATTTTGCGATTGCTTTATACCTAATGCTAGGTATACTTTAGCTAAAGGTTCCAAACCCCCGATAAGAGCCCCTGGGCTCTTCCGAAAGGATAGGGGGTTTGGTCGTTTCTGTATATGTCTATTTTTCATATTTATAGTATTCTCTATCACCATTTTTAAAAATATCAAAGACACTTTTAACTTGCGCTTTGATGATTTCATAAGGTCTTTTTTCTCCACGATCAGCGCGCACTGCTATTGCCCAGCAACAATAATCAGCTAGTTGGCAATTTAAATCAGCGCATGTCTGATGGGAATAAATTTCAAATGGCACACCTATGAAATTATTCTTGAGAAAATGTTTTAGGGTTTGCAAAAGAGTCTTCTTTTTATCTCCCACAAAAAGAGAGCCAAGTACTATGATAATTTTATCGACTTTGCCTGTTTTACCTTTAAAAACATACTGGAGCAAACATTCACAAAGTTTTTTATATAGTCCCAATCCTGTAATTCGTTCAATGAGGCGTGTACCTTTCATGTACGACTCTTTATAAAGAGATGGGTTTGTTTTGTTTTTTCTAGCAACGACACTATGAGCTTCGTATGTTCCACCTATAGTAGAGAGGAATGAATACACCTCATCGCGGACGGTTTGCTTATCTTCTGTTGCATGAAAATACTCTTGATCCACTCCTTCGGCAAGCAGTCTGTAACGCAACTTCACTAAATCGCCTCTTTTCACAATAGGATTGAAAGTTGCAAAACCAGTCAAAACAAAATATTTTGTGCCTTTCGGCGAAAAATCAAAATTACCAGATTCATCTATGAAAAGATAAAGTGTTTTTTCTATTAAATTGTTTTCGTTGATAGGGTTCATGTTGTTTTTGCTACACTTTTTGACTTATCCACATTCATTTGATTTTAACCTAGCGCTGGGTTATACTGTAAAACATAGAAGAAAAGCGTCTGGTGCCCTACGGGGTGTCCGGGCGCTTTTCGCTTATAGTGTCGGGGTTTTCAAGGATAAATATTCTAATAAAATCAAAAACATCGACCGTCATATTTTCATTTCCATCAAAACAATGTTCTTTGACAAACCGACCAATAAAATCACTCACTTGTACCGCTTCTGAATATTCAGAATCAACTTGTACAATTTTTTCGAACGCAGGTAAATGATATTTCCCACGCAAATACTTTTTGAGACTTTCTTCGTCAGTTTCAGATTCTAAATAACGATCAAAAACTATCTCCACATTGTTATTCTCTGGGTCAATTGATACCAATTTTGAAAAAATATGTTCAAAACTTCTCCGCACAACAAAATTTCTAAACTTATTTGGGTCGTATGCAAAAGCTGTTTTGTTAATCTTTTTTAAGTATGGTCCAGTGTATTTTTCTTTTTCAAGGATAAAGGAAACAAAAATTACATTGTGCTTATGTACCAAATCACTAAAAACTCCGGCCAATACTTTTGAATCTTTAGTATATCTCTTAAGTTCCTTGCCTGTGTCTTTAAAGTATCTAAAAGCTGAGAAATGTTTATATAACTGTGCAAGTGATTCACGATGAATAATAGCAATATTGAGTTGATAGTAGCGACTCGACGATGTCTCTGACGGATGTCCAGGATCACCAGTTTCATCAACGAACAAGAAAACTCTTCCTTTACCGAAAGTTTTTCTAGATGATTGCTCTGTTACTTTGAATTACGAAATGCAATGCGCTACAATTAAAGGCGACCCGCAAGGGT
>CAYIIG010000049.1:0-4884 GCA_964363425.1 uncultured Candidatus Saccharibacteria bacterium
AATACCTCCGTCAATGCAAGAACGAATGACATCATACCGCTCTTGTTCGCAAGCGGTGAGTTTGATTTTTTCCACGGCATATATGTGTTAATTAATATGCCTAATGGTACTACTCGGAGGGGGATGTCATTTTAACTTTGGAAGGGGTGTCATTTTCGCTTTGGTATGACAGAAAAGGAAACGGGGAGTATCGAGCTTGGAGGCCTAGGAAAGAATATTATGGGGAGATGGAGCAGTTCGACGGGTCGTATCATCGCTGGTTTGAAGATCGAAGCGGAGAGCATTGCCTCCTCGCTTCGATTGATGACGCCACGGGAAGAATCACTAAAGCGGTCTTCGCTAAAAATGAAGGGTAAAAGAAGTGTCCAAGTTCTGGAAGGGGTATGTTGAAGAGCGCGGGAAGCCTTTGAGCGTCTATCTTGATAAATTCAGCGCCTACAAGGTGAATCACAAGAATGCGGTGGATAATCACGAGCTTTTGACCCAGTTTGAAGGAATGACCCGAAGAATCGGAATCAGGCTCATTACCGCCCACAGCCCTGAAGCCAAAGGAAGAATCGAGAGACTTTTCAAAACCCTGCAAGATCGATTAGTGAAAGAAATGAGACTGCTTCGCATCAGTGACACAGAAGAAGGGAATCGATATTTGAAAGAGGTGTTCATTCCCGCGTTCAACAGACAATTCGGAGTGATTCCGAGCAAAGAAGGCGATGTTCATCGACAACTTTCGCTGGTCGAAAAAGAAAATCTGCCGAGTATATTTTCAATCCAAAACATTAGAAAAGTCTCCAATGATTTTTGCGTTCAATACCAAAATCAATGGATGCAATTGGAGAAAGAACAACCGACTCTGGTGTGTCGAAAAGACGCCGTGGTGATTGAAAAAAGAATTGATGATACACTTCACATAAAGCTTCGAGAAAAGTATTTGAATTTTAAAATGATTCCTCGAAAACCGGAGAGGACAAAAGAGAAGATCACCGCTCTGACCTCAGCCCCGCTTATCAGAGAATCAATGCAACGGAAGCCGAAAAAAGATCATCCGTGGAGGAAAAGTTTTTTCGAAAAAAATGTGTTTCGCCAAGACAAAATACAATGCAACACATTAATACATTATTCAAGGGTGACATTTCTACTTTGCTCTAACAGCATTTTTGACAAAATATCCATAAAATCCTTATTTATAGGCGTTTATTAGTGCTGGAGGAATAAGCTAGGCTGTGGTAAGATGGCGAAATGAAATGAAATGAAATCATATATGATGTTGCGGTGGTGGGAGGTGGACCTGCGGGGATGATAGCGGCGGGACGAGTGGCGGAGTTGGGCGCTAAAGTTATCTTGATTGAGAAAAACGAATCACTGGGGAAAAAACTCTTGATCACCGGCGGTGGCAGGTGTAATCTTACCAACGCCGAATTTGATACGCGAAAATTTTTGGCAAAATTTAAAAATAATGGCAAATTTCTTTTTTCAGCCTTCTCGCAGTTTGGCGTAAAAGAGACGCTGGAATTTTTCCACAAGCTCGAAGTTGAAACAAAAGTTGAAAACGAGTTGAGAGTGTTCCCCGTAAGTAACAATACTCAAACAGTTTTTGACGCGTTGCTAAAATATATAAAAAAACATAAAGTGGAAATTATTTTAAATTCTCCCGTTGTTGATATTTTATTATCAAAAGAAGACAAGCGAAAAATATCTGGAATCAAACTAAAAAACGGAAAAGAAATTTTGGCGCGCAAAGTCATAATCGCGACGGGCGGAACTTCCCGTCCTGAAACAGGCTCAACCGGCGACGGTTTTGCGTGGCTAAAGAAAATCGGTCATACAATAATTGAGCCTACGCCTTCCCTTGTGCCGATTGAGGCAAAAGACGAATGGGTTAAGAAGCTCGCAGGGTTAAGTCTTGCCGATGTAAAAATTACCACTTTTCAAAACGGCGTAAAACAGGAAACGAGCAAAGGAAAAATAATTTTCACCCATTTCGGACTAAGCGGTCCGGCTATTCTCAATATGAGCAAGAACATCGGCGAAATTTTGAAATACGGCGAAGCTGTTATTTCGCTTGACTTGTTCCCTTCGGAAAATCACGGCGCACTCAATCTCAAGCTTCAAGAATTATTCAAAGAGCAACAAAATAAAAAATTCAAGAATTCTGTTAGTATGCTGATTCCTTCGACACTCGTCTCGGCAATCGTGGAATTTTCAAAAATCAATCCCGACACGAAATGCAACAGCATCACCCGCGAAGAAAGATTGGCGCTTGTTGATACTCTGAAAAATATTCCGATTCGCGTCGACAAACTGCTCGGCGCGGAAAAAGCCGTTGTTTCAAGCGGTGGAGTGTCGCTTGATGAGGTTGATTTCAAGACAATGGCTTCACGGCTTTTCCCAAACCTTTATCTCGTCGGCGACATTCTGAACATTGATCGCCCTTCGGGTGGCTATTCGCTTCAGCTTTGTTGGACGACAGGCTTCGTGGCGGGAAATTCAGCGGGTAAAAAATAAAAAACATCACGCTTTACATCATGATGTTTTTAAAAAATATCTAGCCCGTTAACTTACTTTGCTCGTCTGCTTTTCGGCTTGTGTTGCTTAGGCTTGCTTTTCCCTTTAACTGATTTTACTTTGAGCTTTCTTAAAGGAGATTTGGAAACTTTCTTTTTTGTTGTCATTGTGTTTGTGAATTTAGTAAATTTATAAATCGACCATGTTTGCTTTTATTCTACCATAACAAAAAAATATATTTGCAAATTTTTGGGGATAACTTACAAAAAAATAATTCTTTTCTTAAATTTTTTAGAGCAATTCAATAAATTCATCGACAGTTAAACCAGCCTGCTGAATAATTGATTTCAAAGTTTTTAGAGTTAAGTCTTTTCGATGAAAAGGTATTGTGACACGCAAGTTTGGATTATCTAAGTGGCGAAGCTGAATATGACTTCCCGATTGATGGAATTCATAGAAATGATTTCTCTTAAAAGCCCTAATCGCAAGTATGGAGGGAATGCGAGGAAGTTTTGTCACAAATTATACGGCTACGCTTATTTTTTCTCTTCGAAATGACGACTTAGCCGTCAATATTTTTTCTTTTAACAACGCTTCTAGATAACACCTTATGGCGTCTTTTGCCATTTCTCGAGCTTCCTTCAAATTATCCCCTTCGGTAACAAGTCCTGGCAGTTTTGGCACAATGACGGTATAACCAGCCTCGTTAGGCTCAAAAATTGCTTCGTATTGATAAATTATTTCTTTATGCTTTTTCATTTGCCTTTATATTAACTCGGCGAGATAAACACGGTCAAGCGTTCGTTTGCTATCGCTTGAGTTATTTCTCCAAATCCAACACCTCATCAATTCGAATTTGTTTGACGAATTCGGGAACATGGCTGACGAGAATCATCGCGCCGTCGTATTTGTTGAGAGCCTCGGCGATAATGGGAAGGTGACGGAAGTTGATATGATTCGTCGGCTCGTCCAAAATCAAAAGTCCCGGTTTTTGCAAAACAAGTCTCGCAAAAGCGACAAGTCCTTTCTGTCCCTCCGACAGCTGGTGAATTTTCACGCTGATCATCTCGGAAGTAATAAGGAAACCAGCGGCGGTCGCGCGCATCGTTTCTTCCACTTTTTTATCCATCACGGCAAAAAGAGATTCGCGGACGGTGTCCTCAAAGTTTAGCGTCGAAAAATCTTGCCGATAATATCCGACTCTCACGCCTTCAGCGATCTCCGCGCCTTTATCTTCGGCTGACGCAAGCACTTCCAAAAGCGTAGTCTTGCCGATGCCATTCGGACCGGTTATCAAAAGGTGCTGGTTTTTCTTGAGGGAAATATCAGCTTTTCGTTTTACCGGTTTATGATTTTTTATCACAGTGTAGGATGAGATATGCAAAATACTACCAACAAATTCAGGCTGGGAAGGTATGACAAATGAGCGAATTGTTTTGTCTTCTCTTCGTACATCCATTTTTTCCTCTTCAAGCTCATCGGCTTTTTCTCTCATTCGCTTGGCGACCAATCGCATTTGTCCTCCCTTTTGCGCGAAAAAGTTCGCTTTATCTTTATTTTCCTGAATTTCTTTGGCAAGCTGGGCATTCTTTCTGTTTTCTTTTTCCACCCGCGCGGAAATTTCTTTAACCACATCAAAATAGTTTCCAGCGTACTGTTCCACCTTGCGAGTGAACACATCGAGGTATAAAACCCCATCGCTAAATGAATTCAAAAAATCGGCATCGTGAGAAATGACGATGACAGTCTTTTTGTAATCAGTTAGAAATTTCGTGAGGTGTTCAATGCCGGCTTTGTCAAGATTATTGGTCGGCTCGTCCAGAAGCAAGAGGTCGGGATTCTGAATAAGCGCGGAGGCGAGAAGAAGTCGAGCTTGTTGTCCTCCTGAAAAAGATTTCACAATTCTGCTATGCAGTTTTTCGTGCCCTTTCAGATTCACCACTTCAAGAACATCGTCAATGCGCGGGTCAATATCATAAACCTTGCGATCAAAGCATTTCTCAAAAAATTCCCGCACTGTCAAATCCATCTGATCGCGGGGAATCACTTGCTTCGCTGTTGCGATAGTGAGACCATTGGAAATATGAATATTTCCCGATTCAGGCTGAAGATCTTTTGTAATCATCTGAAAAATTGTGCTTTTGCCGGCGCCGTTCTGCCCCATCAAAGTAATCTTGGAACCGCGTCGCACCGAAAAATCCGTTTCAATAAGAATCGGGTGATTGTGTCCGTGATTAAATGACACCTCTTCAAACCTTAGAATTACTTCATTTTTAGACATACCCTACAGCGTATCCCATTTTAAGAGAAAATGGAATAGAGATAGCATATTAGACCTCTTTCAAAAGTCCCCTTCCTCTAGTAAAATAGAAGTATGCATAA
>CAYIIG010000050.1:0-4816 GCA_964363425.1 uncultured Candidatus Saccharibacteria bacterium
TAGAAAAAGAAAGGTGGTAATAAAAGAAAAAATGGAGATTTGGTATTTTTTATTTTAACTTTTGAAAAACAAGGGAGAGAAATGATGATTGAGTTGGCTGGATTGGAGGGGCAAAGACTTAGGGTGGAGTCTTGTTTGGGGTTAAGAGAAAATCTTCACACTTCAGGGTATGTAAATCCTATATCCGAAAAAACAAAGGGGATCTCGTACGACAGAATCTATATACGGATTCCTGATAGGCCCCGTTTCGATTCCGATCAAGGGACAATGGTGGTGTCGGTCGGCAATCGTCACAAAAAAATCGACGGGCAGTATGAACACTTACTAGCTATTTTTACGCTAATAAGGCAACTCCGAGACGGGGCACTCTACTGTAAACACTGCAAAAGAGTTGTTCCCGATCAATGCCAAATAGTGGCATTGATAAATTTTTTGGAAACCTAATCACTAAAATTTTACGGGAAAGGAGACAACAAGATGAGCGGGCTAGCTTCAACAAAAAAGACCGCCAAGCAGAAGTACTGTCCTAAATGTTCATTGAAAATGAACAAAACAAATACTAACAACATGATGTTTGTTGCTGAAGAATGCCACAAGCATAAACAAGTTTTTGTTTCGACAAGCACTGGAGTTATGGTGCAAGAAAAATTCTTGACAACATTTATATTAATGACAACAGTTAGTGTCATCAACTGCTATCAATGAAGTCAAAATTTCAAGTAAAATCAAAAAGCCTTTGTTCGGAGGACAAAGGCTTTTTTTATTTATTCTACTTATGATTCTTTTTCCACTCCTCGATTTTTTTATGATCGCCAGAAAGGAGAACTTTCGGGACTTTGTATTTCTTTTTTTTATATTCAAAAACTTCAGGACGAGTGTAGACTTCCGAGCTGGCAACTCGCGATTCTTCAAGAGAATTAAAATCCCCGAGCACGCCCTCAATCTGCCGAGAGACGCAGTCAATAATCACCATCGCCGGCAATTCCCCTCCGGTCAATACATAATCGCCGATTGAAACATCTTCCACCTTAAAAGCTTTTTTGATTCTCGCATCAATTCCTTCATATCTTCCGGAAATTATTATGACATCCGAACATTTGTCCGCCATTTTTTTAGCATAGCTATTGTCAAATTGCGTTCCTGAAGGCGACAAAAAAATAATTTTTGCGTTCTTTTTTTTGCCTTTGGCTTTCTCAATCGCTTTTATGGTAGGCAGAGCTTCTATAACCATACCCGGACCTCCTCCATACGGCTTCCTGTCTATTCTCCTATTCCTATCTTTCGTAAAATCGCGCGGATTGTAAAATTTGACTTTAATTTTCTTATCCTCAATCGCCCGCCCCAAAATCGACCCATTTATGTATGAATCGAACATTTCCGGAAATAATGTGATTATGTGAAAAGTCATTTTATTTACCCGCCACTTGGACATCGGATGTCCAAGTGGCGGGTAAGAAATAAGAAAAATCCGCGACATTATTAATATCACGAATTTTTCTTTTTGTCTAATCTGAAAATATTAAATCTTCAAATCTTCCATCGCCTCGTCAACGCTTTTTGACGCTCGGCTTTCTCTCGGAGTGGCTCCTTCCGGTTCGTTAATTTTCAAATTAACTCTGGAATTATTCTTCATTCCAACCACACGGAGAAGTGTTCTAATTGCTTTGGCGGTATTGCCCATTCTTCCGATAATTTTGCCCATATCGTCTGGATGGACTTCAAGGGTCATCAAAACACCCATCTCATCCACCGTTCTGACAATCTTCACTTTGTCGGGATTATCAACCAATTCCTTTACAACAAATTCAAGAAATTTTGTGTCTTTTTCCATTGTGTGTATTTTGTTTTTAAAAAATCTATATCTATGCAGTGCATCTCGACCAACTTCAGCGTCAATAAAACGCCTTAATCATTGTTAATTTTACTGCTTCGATTATTTTAATATGGCAGGTTAAGCAAGTCAAATTTTACGCTTAACCTGTCTCCCCAATTCCGCTATCACCTGCTCAGCTTGACGCGCTTCTTCTTTTAAAGCCGATATTTTGACAGATAATTGGCTTTTCTCATTTTCTTTTTTTATTTCTTCTTTTTCTTTAAGAGTTAAATTTCCATTTGTTCTTATGACATACTCCTTACTTTTAAGATCTTTCTCGATATAATTGTAATCTTTCTGGAGATCGGCAATGGCCTTCTCCACCTTTTCTTTATCCCCTTTTTTCTCATTAATTCTACTTTGAATTTCAAACAACTTGCTTTTTTCCGAATTGATTTTAAGAGTGCTATCTTCCGATGCGTTTTTTATTTTTTCAACCTCTTCTTTCAAATGCCGTATTTTCGGATCAAGCTCCCCGACTTCCTTCTCCAATCTCCTTATTTCGGCTTTTGTCGAATCCAATATCCTTTTTTTATTCAAAATTCTTTCTTTCAAGATGATGTCTTCTTTTTTCGCCTGATCTCCTTTTCGCTTCTTCTCTTCTTCGTTGTGTCTTTCCAACTCTTTCTTTCTGCGTTCTTCTTCCGTCCTCTGCAAATCAAAACCGCTATTTCCATCGCTTGGTCCCGTTTTTATTAAATATGACATTTGTTTTTATCGATAATATCTAATCTATTACGATAAAATTATACACCATTGAATTATAGACTAAAAGCACGAAAGTTATGAAGTTACCAAATTTATAATATTACGAAGCTTTTACCTCATCCGTTTTTGATTTATTTATACATTTGATACAGACAGTCTGACTATCTCTCGTCTTGAGATATTTATTACCGCACGAGCAAGTCAAAATTTCACAGCGCCGAGGTTTTTCCACCCAGATCCCCGGTCCTTTTTTTTGAAAAATTTTTGGTGTATTTTTTTCCATATATTATTCAATAAATGTCAGCGCTTTCCCCTTCTTATCGCCTCTGCCGGTTCGTCCGATGCGGTGAACATAATCTTCATAGCTCGCAGGCATATCATAATTAATCACATGACTTACTCCTGCTATATCCAGACCTCGAGCCGCAACATCTGTAGCTACCAAAATATTGACATGATGGCTCTTAAACAAGCTCAAGGCTTTTTGTCTTCTTGAATGATTCTTGTCGCCATGAATCGATTCAACTTTAAAACCTTTTGCAGCCAAGTCTCTGGATAACCTTTCCACGCCGTGCTTGGTGCGTCCAAAGATAAGAACTTTGCTGAAATCCGACTGTGTCAAAAGATGAGAGAGGATATCTATTTTATTATTCCCGCGCTCAACCTTCACGACATCTTGGTCGACATTCTTTGAGGTGTCTTGGGTTTTCACGGAAATTCGCACAGGCTCCGTAAGAAATTCTTTAATCAATCCCTCAATCTCTTTGGAAATAGTGGCGGAAAAAAACAGAGTATGCCTTTTCGCCGGCATCTGCGCCATCATAAATCTCATATCATTGATGAACCCCATATCAAGCATCCTGTCCGCTTCATCCAAAACAACGGTGTTGAATCCCGTCAGGCTCAAAACTTTTCTCTGGATCAAGTCCTTTAGCCTCCCCGGCGTGCCAATAATAAAATTGTTGTGATAGCGAAGGTCGGCAATCTGGCGTCCGATATTGGCGCCTCCGACACAGCAAACTGAAAAAATTTTCAGCCCTTTCGTGAAGCTCTTAAGCTCTTCGTCAATCTGAATAGCCAACTCTCGAGTCGGCGCCATTATCAAAACATTTTCTCTTGAGTTCGCAAGGACTTTATTTATAAGGGGCAAGAGAAAAGCCGCCGTCTTGCCTGTGCCGGTGTTCGCTATTCCAACCACATCAAGTCCGTGAAGAATGTGCGGGATGGTTCTATCTTGGATAGGAGTCGGCGCGGAATATCCCTTGGTCGTGATTATTTTTTTTAATCGCTCGTCAATTTTAAAATCAGCGAACGAATGTTCAGGCGTGAAATGCTCCGCCTCTTCGGTAATCACCGCTTTATTCACCAATTTGGATATGTGAATACCCGCGCCTTTGCGCTCAAATCTCTTGCGCGGAGCGAAACGGCTACGCGCGCCTTCTTGCCCTTGCGAGCTTCTGTTATGGAATGTTTTTCTATACATATATTTTTAAAACTTACGCAGTCGGCGCATTTCTTCGTTGCTTCGCTCGTTTGCTTCCGCGCAGTATTATTCATACAGCTTGGTCGCAAGCCTCGCTTGCTCCTCGAACCGCATCCAACTGCGTAAGTTTTTACTGCATTTTTGTCTCAGCCGGCTCTGTATGTTTAGAAAAATTCCCTAAAAACAAAAACGAATGAGAATAACCGCTTATTGATAACAAAGTAATGATATATTAAAAAGTAATAATTGTCAAATTTTAAAAGGAACATGTCAGAGCAAAGTTAAAATGACATCTTACATCTTTTTGATATTTGTGTTCTTGTATTTTGCATTTGGCGAATTTTTTTCAAAAAATCAGTTTTCTCCACGGATGATCTTTTGGCGGTTTCCAATCTGGTTTTTGTCTCGTAAGCGCCGTCAATGGAATGAACACTGGCTTTGGACGGCAGGGCAATTCTCGGTATTTAAGATATGTGTCTTTGATTCTAATATGAATGGTGTCGTCAAGGCGTTCTTCAATGATCACCTCGTCTCTCTTGTATACGGAAGTCTTTTGTTCAGCTTCCAATTGATACCATTGATTCTTAAATTGAATGGTGTAATCGTTATTCACTTTGCGTCTTGATTGAATGGAGAATATGGATGACAGTTTCATCTTTAGTTCATCTGAAAGAGGACGGTGGGCGTCATCAGTATTCTTAGAGCCTATCCACTATCTTTTAAATCCTCCTCAACAGCAAAGATATGAATGC
>CAYIIG010000051.1:0-4815 GCA_964363425.1 uncultured Candidatus Saccharibacteria bacterium
GTTTCTTTCTTTTATCTTTTGCTTAATCTTGTCGGGAAGCTTTTTGTATCGTTTTTCAAAAATTTTATGAAATAATATTTTCATAGAGTATCCAGATATTCATTGGCTTTTTCGGCAGAAGAAAAAACGGAGGACATATTCTCGCCTTTTTTAATATCATATTCCACTTTGCCTAAGATATTTTCAAGAGCTTTGGTCATCATTGGAATAGCAGAAAAAGACACGCTTCTGTTGCGCACAAATTCCTTAAGCATTGCGTTTATTATGCCACTTAAAGGCAGACCCAAGTCCCTTGCCAATTCCTGCGCATTTTCTTTCACCTCCTTGTCCGCTTTTATGTTAATCATTGTTTTCATATATCTATAGTATATACAACAGACTTTATCTGTCAAAAAAAACAATACCGCTTTACCGTTAGAGTGAAGATTTGGTTTTTAAAAACATTGCGCAGTTAATTAGAAAATAACAATGTTCTTACATTGTTATTTTCTTGATTGACGAGCATAGCAATCTGCCAGCAGGCAGATATGCGTGTTTTTAAAAACCAAATCTGAACGGTCTTTATTTTCTCGCCTCGATTATCGTCTGCGCCACATTAGGAGGCACGATGTCGTAGTGGTCAAATTCCATTGTTGATGAGGCGCGTCCTTCGGACATTGAGCGCAATGTCGTCACATAGCCGAACATTTCCGACAGAGGAACCTTGGCTTTGATGGCTTTATTAAGCCCTCTTTCTTCCATTCCTTCAATCTGCGCGCGCTTTGAGCTTAAGTGTCCAGTGATGTCGCCCATAAATTTCTCTGGCGTGACAACTTCCACTTTCATAATAGGTTCAAGGATGACAGGCTTAGCGCGTCTGGCGGCCTCTTGAAACGCTTGAGAAGCGGCTATCTTGTAGGCGATTTCAGATGAGTCGACATCGTGATAAGAACCGAAAAGAAGCTCGCAAGAAATATCCACCATCTTGTATCCCGCCAAAACCCCTCTTTCCATACCTTCTTTCACACCTTTTTCAACTGCAGGAATAAATTCTATAGGAATAACACCTCCTTTGATGGAATTGATAAATTCAAACCCTTCTGACCGTTTGGTGTTTTTCGAGACTTTTGCGTCCGGATCCAATTTTGGAAGTGGTTTGATTTTGATTTTAACATGTCCGTATTGACCCTTTCCTCCCGACTGCTTGATGTATTTATGTTCCGCTTCCGCTTCGGCAATAACTGTTTCTTTGTAGGCGACTTGAGGTTTGCCGACATTCGCCTCCACAGCGAACTCTCTTTTCATTCTGTCCACCATAATCTCAAGATGGAGCTCTCCCATTCCCATAATAAGGGTCTCACCTGTTTCGGCGTCTGATTTTATCTTGAAAGTAGGATCCTCATCTGACAATCTCTTCAGCGCAAAACCCATCTTTTCTTGATCGGCTTTTGTTTTAGGTTCGATTCTGAGTGAGATGACAGGTTCGGCAAACACAATCTTATCCAAAAGAATGGGCTTGTCTTCGTCACAGAGAGTGTGACTGGTTTTTGTGTTTTTGAGTCCAACGGCGGCGGCAATTTCTCCCGCAAAAACTTTGCTCACCTCTTCTCGTTGGTTAGCGTGCATTCGGACAATTCTACCCAATCTTTCCTTTTCGCCTGTTGTCGCGTTGTAAATATATGAGCCTGATTCGATTGTTCCGGAATAAACTCTGAAATAAGTAAGCTGTCCGACATAAGGGTCTGATTGCAATTTAAAAGCCAGTGCGGCAAAAGGTTCGCTATCGGAGGCTTTTCTCTCCATTGGCTCGCCTGTCTTAGGATCCGCCCCTTTAACAGGGGGAATATCCAGGGGAGACGGTAAATAATCCACGACTCCGTCAAGCACTAGCTGAACGCCTTTATTTTTAAGCGCCGAACCAGTGAATACAGGCACAATTTTTTCACCGATTGTGGCTTTTCTCAAAACTTTTTTTAAATCGACAATTGAAATCTCCTTTCCTTCCAAATAGTCAGTCATTAATTTGTCATCTTCAGCGACGATTTTTTCTACAAGTTCAGCTCTAAACTTTTTCGCGTCTTCAAGATGACTTGCTGGGATTTCCTCTTCCCTTATTGCGCTACCCATATCTCCTTCAAAGTAAAACGCTTTCATCTTAAGTAGGTCAATCACGGCCTCAAATTTGTCCTCTTCCCCGATTGGAATCTGCATTCTCACGGCATTTTTGGTGAGCCTGTCCAAGATTGATTTGTATGATTTTTCAAAACTTCCGCCCGTTCTGTCCAATTTGTTGATAAAACAGATTCTTGGAACATGATATTTGTCAGCTTGTCTCCAGACTGTTTCTGATTGAGGTTCAACTCCAGCCACCCCGTCAAAGACGACAACTCCGCCGTCTAAAACTTTAAGAGATCGTTCCACTTCCACGGTGAAATCCACATGACCTGGCGTGTCAATGATATTAAATCTATGCTTTTTGCTAACATCGCCTTTTTCAAAAGTCGGAACCCAAAAGCAAGTAATAGCGGCGGCGGTAATAGTGATACCTCTCTCTTTTTCCTGTTCCATCCAGTCGGTAGTAGCTTCACCTTCGTGCACTTCCCCTATTTTATGAGATGAGCCAGTGTAATACAAAATACGCTCGGAAGTTGTCGTCTTCCCGGCGTCAATATGGGCAATAATCCCAAAATTTCTAACTTTTTCTAATGGATAATCTCTGTTCATGTTTTAATTATTAGCTATTTAGCTTGTAGCTTATTAACTTCTTAGGAAATAAAAAAGCTAAATGATCTACTTTGCTAAGAAGCTACTTTCCTGAATTTTTACCACGCGAAGTGAGCAAAAGCCTTGTTCGCCTCGGCCATTTTGTGGGTATTCTCTCGTTTCTTGACCGCCTCGCCTTCGTTTTTGCTGGCAGCAATTATCTCGTCGGCAAGTTTCTTATGCATCGGAGCGCCTTTTTTATTTCTCGCGGCGTCAATAATCCACTTCATTGAGAGAGCTGTTTTCCTTTGCGGTGTCACCTCTATCGGCACTTGGTAGTTTGCCCCTCCCACTCTTCTGGATTTAACCTCTAAGGCGGGAATGGTGTTTTTAAGAGCCATATCAAAAATTTCCAGAGGATTTTGCGTTTTTGTCTTCTCTTTAATCATCTCAAAAGCGTCGTAGATTATTTTTCGGGCAATCGTCTTCTTGCCTTTCTCCATTATATAATTAGTCAGCTTGGCAACCTTGGTGGAATTAAAGACCAAGTCAGGACGCAATTCTTTTTTGTTTTTTATCTTTCTTCTCATTGTTTCAATCTAAAATGTTAAATCTAAAATCTAAAAACTTTTGTTATTCATTAAAAAAATAATTATTTTTTATCTTTTTTCGGTTTTTTCGTCCCGTACTGACTTCTTCCTTTTCTTCTTGTTTCTACCCCCGTCGCATCAAGCATACCTCTGACGATAGTGTAGCGAAGACCGACATCTTTCACTTTTCCTCCCCTAAGAAGAACAACGGAGTGTTCCTGGAGAGCGTGCCCTATTCCCGGGATATAAGCCGTAACCTCCAATCCATTGGTCAATCTCACTCTAGCAATCTTTCTGATGGCGGAGTTAGGTTTCTTAGGGGTCTTAGTTGTCACTTTCACGCAAACACCCCTCTTAAACGGAGATGGGAAAAAGCGAGGTCTGTTTTTAATAGTGTTGAAACTGCGCATCAAAGCCACCGCTTTTATTTTTCGGCTGACTTTCTTTCTGTTTCTTCTTACTAATTGATTTATTGTCGGCATCGTCTCGAGTTTTTTATAAATTTAAAAAAATTAACCAGCCAGAAAAGCCGGCTAAACCGTCAAGCTGATGAAATATAGACTACTACGAGCTAAAAAAAAATGCAAGCAGAAATGCTTTAACTTTTACGCGTAGCAAGTATTTTTATTTTTTCCTGCTATAATGTCGGTAAGAGTTTTTTCACACTTCACAATTAAATGCGCATTGAAGAAAAAAAATTAAAAGAATTCATTTTGGATTCGGGCTTAGTGTCTCGAGCTGATTATGAAACAGCTGAAAAAGACGACAAGGGTAATATAGAAAAAAACTTGATAAGCGCTGGGCTTATGACCGATGACGATTTGCGTCGCACCAAAGCTTATATCTTGGGTATTCCGTTTGTTGATCTTAGAGGGCAAAAAATCGATTTTGAGATTTTGTCACTCATTCCGGAGCCGATTGCGAGAAAAAATAACATCGTAGCCTTTAACAAAAAGGATGATTCTTTGGAGGTCGCGATGCTTAATACCGACGACCTAACCTCGATTGAATTCATCAAAAAGAAAGTCGGACTTAAGATATTGCCTCGTCTGACGGACAACGATTCCATAAAAAACGCAATTATTCAATATCAAAAAAGCCTCAAGGCTGAATTTGGAGATCTTATACAGAAAGAGGCTCAAACGCTAAAAACATTGGATGACGGTTTGGCAACCGGAGAAACACGAGAAGGAAACTTAAAAAAAATGGCGGAAGAAATGCCGGTAATTCGCATAGTTGACACCCTTTTAAAACACGCCATAATCCAAAACGCCTCCGACATACACATCGAACAGCTTGAAAGCCAAGTGTTGGTAAGATACAGGATTGACGGCATTCTCCATGACGCGATGGTTCTGCCGAAAAATACAGGAGAAAGCCTTACAGCAAGAATAAAAGTTCTCTCAAATTTGAGACTGGATGAAAAAAGACTGCCACAAGACGGCAGATTTAAAGTTGAAATGAATACAGAGAGAGTTTCTTTCCGAGGCTCCATTATTCCAACATATTTCGGAGAAAAAACGGTTATGAGACTTCTTAGAGA
>CAYIIG010000052.1:0-4768 GCA_964363425.1 uncultured Candidatus Saccharibacteria bacterium
TGCGCGGGAGCAAACGAGCGAAGCAACGAAGAAATGCGCCAAGCTCGCAATTTCTATTTAAATAAGCCAATTTTTGCCGATAGACGCGAAAAAAGTGGCTACAACGAAGAAAATACTTATCACTATGGTTAAGCGAAACAATGTTTTTTCGAAACCTCTTCTGGTGTGAAAGCCGGAACTGAAGCTGTCGCCTCCTCCGAATGCTCCTCCCACTCCTGCTCCGGATTTCTGTAGCATTACTAGAGCTATCAGAAGAATGGAAAACCCGATTTGCATATAAGGTAATATGTCGGCCAGTATTTTCATTACTGATAATATAGCAGAAGTCCGCAAAAAAAGCAAAATTTGCCGTCTTTGCCTTGTGTTATTTTGAATTACGAAACGCATCGGTTTGTCATTCCCGCGAATGCGGGAATCCAGAATCAGCAAGTAATACTCTGGATCCCCGCCTGCGCGGGGATGACAGAAAAGAGCATTTCGTAATTCAAAGTGTGTTATGAAAAAAATGAGCCGATATTATGTTAAATATGCCCGGCTCATAAAATGGCGGAAAAAGTTGCCTTTCAAACTTTTTGTCCTCATAATGAAAACAGCATGATTTATTTATGGAAAAGAAAGATGAAAAAATAATTGTGAAGGGGGCGAGGACGCATAATTTGAAGGATATTACTGTCGAGATGCCTCGCAATAAGATGGTTGTTTTCACCGGACTTTCCGGCTCGGGGAAGTCGTCGCTCGCTTTTGACACTATTTTCGCTGAGGGACAACGGAGATATGTGGAATCGCTTTCCTCCTACGCCCGCCAATTCATCCGCCAGATGCAGAAGCCGGATGTGGATGAGATAAGCGGACTTTCGCCGGCAATTTCGATTGACCAAAAATCAAGGTCCAACAATCCGCGCTCGACCGTAGCGACCATCACCGAAATATATGACTATCTTCGTGTGCTTTACGCGCGAATAGGCAGACCTCATTGTCTTACTTGCGACAGGGAAATAAAAAAACTTTCCAGCGAAGAAATCATTGAAACGATTATAGAAACTGTGTCGGCTATTGACCTGTCAAAAAAGAGCAAGAAGATTATGGGGGTGGATTTGAGTAGCGAGAAAATTAAAATATTCTCGCCTGTTGTCGTAGGTAGAAAAGGCGAATACTACCAGCTCCTCTATGACCTTCTGGCGAAAGGCTATGAGACGGTGATGATTGACGGACAAATAAAAAAACTTCGCGACCAAATAATTCTAACCAAGACCAAAAAGCACAGCATTGATGTTTTGGTGGACGAATTTTTCTTGAGTGAATTTGATTTGTCCAAGGAAAACACTCGAGAAAGATTGTCTGAAGCGATTGAAAAGGCAATAGGAGAGTCGGGCGGATTCCTGAAAATCGTAACGGCGGAAAGCGAGAAAATGATGTCGGTGAAATTTATGTGTCCTTACGACGGCTACTCGTATCCGGAAGTGGAGCCTCGCTTATTTTCTTTCAATTCGCCTTACGGAGCGTGTCCTGAATGCAAAGGTTTGGGAACAAGGCATTTCTTCGGCGAGGAACTGTGTCCTGTGTGTCACGGAGCAAGACTTCGCGAGGAGGCGCTCCATATCCTTTTAGGCGGAGTGAATATAGTGGAGCTTGTCGGGAAATCAATCGCTGATTCTAAGAAATTTTTTGACACGATCAAACTTACGGAGCGCGAAAAAAGTATTTCCAAAGTCGTGATGAAAGAAATACAAGCACGACTTCAATTTATGATCGATGTCGGTATTGAATACCTGTCGCTCGACAGAAGAGCTCATACTCTTTCTGGCGGGGAAGCTCAGAGAATAAGGCTGGCATCACAGCTCGGCTCCGGACTTGTCGGCGCCTTATATGTCTTGGACGAGCCGACTATCGGACTTCATCCTCGAGATAATGACCGCCTCATCAAAACGCTTTTGGATTTGCGAGACATCGGCAACACAATCATCGTCGTCGAACACGATGAAGATACGATTTACTCTTCTGATTACATAGTGGACATAGGTCCTGGCGCGGGGGTGCATGGGGGTAATGTCGTAGTATCCGGATATTTGGATAAGCTTCTGACGGATAAGAAAAATTCTTCAGGCTCGATTACTTTGGATTATCTGAGGGGCGAAAAAATGATTGATTATCCCGAAAAAAGGAGGACGTCGGAAAAGGGCGAAATCAAGATAAGGGGAGGCAAAATTTTTAATATTAAAAATTTGAACGCGGACTTGCCCCTCGGGAAATTGATTTGTATCACGGGTGTTTCCGGCTCGGGTAAGTCGTCATTTGTATATGAGATTTTGCATAAAAATCTTCAAGCTCGTTTCGACAGAAGATACAGGTCGGCAGAAATTTATAATTGCCAGTCATTCACCGGTTCTGAGTATCTAGGTCGGGCGATTATGATTGATCAATCAGCTATCGGAAGGACTCCTCGCTCGAATCCAGCGACTTACACAGGCGCTTTTACATTTATAAGAGATATGTTCGCCTCGACAAATGAGTCTAAGGCGAGAGGTTGGAAAGCCAACAGATTTTCATTCAATGTCAAAGGAGGGCGATGCGAGACCTGCCAAGGAAACGGAATGATTGAAGTGGAGATGCACTTTATGCCGACCGTCTATGTGCTGTGCGATGTGTGCAACGGAAAGAGATTTATGAAAGAAACTTTGGAAGTGAAATTCAAGAAGAAGAGTATATATGATGTTCTTCAGATGACAGTGGAGGAGGCGTTGGAATTCTTTGAAGATATTCCTTCAATTTATGACCGAATAAAAAGTCTTAATGATGTCGGCTTGGGTTATTTGGAATTGGGACAATCCGCGACAACACTCTCCGGCGGGGAAGCGCAAAGAGTGAAAATTTCTTCCGAGCTTTATCGTCCGGGTTTGCAGAGGACTATCTATCTTTTAGATGAGCCGACTATCGGACTTCATTATGAAGATGTGAAAAAACTGATTGAGATACTTATGAAGCTCGTTCACAAAGGTAATACTGTGGTTGTGATAGAGCATAATATGGATTTGGTAAAAAATGCCGATTATGTGATTGATTTCGGTCCCGAAGGGGGAAGCGGAGGAGGGGAAATTGTCGCCAAAGGAACGCCCGAAGAAATCGCCAATTCGCCGAAATCCCACACGGCGAAATATCTAAAGAAAGCACTTAAGCGAAAAAATGTTAACAACTGACAAAATTAAAAACTTGACGGATAAATCCGGAGTCTATCTATTCAAGAGAGGGAAAGAAATACTTTACATAGGGAAAGCGACTTCACTCAAAGACAGAGTGAGGAGTTATTTGAGTGGTGATTTGATAAACACGAGAGGGAAGTTTATTGTCGATATGGTTTCAAAGGCGGAGAAGGTTGATTATTTCAAAACAGATTCCGTATTGGAAGCGATTATTCTTGAGGCGAATCTGATAAAAAAACATCAGCCGAAATACAATACTAAAGAAAAAGACGATAAAAGCTATAACTATGTTGTGATGACCAAGGAGGATTTCCCAAGAGTGTTGCTTGTTCGCGGGAGAGAGATTGAGAAGCTCGATAGTCGGTCGGGTGGACTGAGTGTCAAATACAAATTCGGTCCATATCCAAATGGGTCGGCTATCAGGGAGGGCTTGAAAATAATAAGAAAAATATTTACCTATAGGGATAAATGTAATCCCCCCAAGGGCTCCACTTGGAAGCCGTGTTTCAATAGACAGATCGGACTTTGCCCGGGAGTCTGTTCGGGTGAAATATCGAAAAAAGAATACGGGGACATTATTCGAAATATAAAATTATTTTTGGAAGGAAAGAAAAAGATTCTTATGAAAACACTTGAGCGAGAGATGAAGGAATACGCCAAGAAACAAGAATTTGAGAAAGCGGGTAAAATAAAAAGGACTCTTTTTGCTCTGAATCACATTCAAGATGTGGCTTTGATAAAAAAATCCGGATATGAAATAGTTGAAGAGGTTTCTATGGAATTAAATAATTTTAGGATGGAAGCTTATGACATAGCCCACATAAGCGGGACGAATATGGTCGGAGCGATGGTCGTTATGGAAAATGGCGAATTGAAAAAGTCGGATTATCGCAAGTTTAAAATTAAAAGCGTTAAAACTCCGAATGATACCGTGGCAATCAAAGAAGTTTTGGAAAGAAGATTGAAACACATAGAGTGGAGTTTGCCCGATGTTATTATCTATGACGGAGGCGTCGCTCAAAGAAATGCCGTCGAAGAAATTTTGAAAAATAATTTTGGAGAAAAACATAAAGTTAAAATTGTCGGAGTGGTTAAAGACGAGAAACACAAACCGTCAAAAATAGTCGGCGGGGAAGAGATAACCAAAAATTACAAAAAAGAAATACTTATTTTAAATGGCGAAGCGCATCGATTTGTGATTGGCTTTCATAGAAAGTTGAGGATTTTGAAAAATTGAAACTGCAAAAATGGATTTTAAGATAATTTTTTGCTAAATTGAAAGAGTGTTCGTCTGTTTTGAAGCGCCACCCTAGCTCAGTTGGCAGAGCACCGCTTTCGTAAAGCGGGGGTCGTGAGTTCGATCCTCACGGGTGGCTCTACAGCTAAAGATAACGATTTTTTTACAAGACGCGCTTCGCGCGTCCCACCAAAAAGTTGGTCTTTTGTCTGAAAGTCTAATTCTGGAGGCCATGGTCGGAATCGAACCGGCGCGTAGGAGTTTTGCAGACTCCTGCCTTCCACTTGGCTACATGGCCGATAAATTTTCAAGCAACTAACTGATTGAATCTTGA
>CAYIIG010000053.1:0-4719 GCA_964363425.1 uncultured Candidatus Saccharibacteria bacterium
CAATTCTTGAAACAAAAGATTTTTATACTTCCGAAGGAGTGTTCTATGTTCCTGAAAAATCTCGTTGGGAATATTTACAGACAAAGACGATGAGTCCTGATTTAGGAAAAGTTTTAGACAATGCAATGGAATTGATTGAAAAAGATAATCTGGTACAACTTGAAAATGTTCTTCCACGCGTATATACAAAAACAAATTTAGACCACACTGTTCTTGGTGAATTGGTAAATATATTTTCACAAATCTCTTTTGACCACGATTTTGATCGCGAGAAAGACATTCTTGGTCGCATCTATGAATACTTTTTGGGACAATTTGCTTCATCGGAAGGAAAACGCGGTGGTGAATTTTTTACCCCAAGATCAATTGTTAAATTGCTCGTAGAAATTCTTGAACCATACGAAAATGCCCGCGTATTTGACCCAGCTTGCGGTAGTGGTGGAATGTTTGTATCAATGGGCGAATATTTACGCG
Organism: uncultured Candidatus Saccharibacteria bacterium; assembly: GCA_964363425.1. Taxonomy (GTDB): domain Bacteria; phylum Patescibacteriota; class Minisyncoccia; order Phycocordibacterales; family GWA1-40-21; genus GWA1-40-21. The sequence continues at coordinate 475 of CAYIIG010000053.1, forward strand.
ACCACAAAATGGATCCATCAAAACTTTCTATCAGTGGACAAGAAAGCAATCAAACAACACTTCGTCTTTGCAAAATGAACCTCGCCATTCGCGGTCTCTCCGGTAAGATTGAACTCGGAAATACATACTACAAAGATATGTTTCCTCACTTGCAGGCAGATTTCGCGATTGCAAATCCGCCATTCAACGCAGAATGGGAGCCAGCAAAACTTTCTGATAATGACCCTCGTATTACTTTGGGCGTACCACCTTCCGGAAATGCAAACTTCTTATGGGTGCAACACTTTGCTCATCACTTATCACCAAACGGACAAGCAGGATTCGTTATGCCAAATGGCGCGCTTGCCGTATCTGGAAAGGAGGGAGAGCTTCGTCAAAAGCTCATTGATGCAGACCTTGTGGATGTTATTGTTTCTTGTCCGTCAAAACTTTTCTATAATGTCTCGCTTCCTGTTTCTTTGTGGTTTTTGGCAAAAAATAAAGGTGGCGATCGTTTCCGCAACCGCAAAGGCGAAACTCTTTTCATTGATGCGCGCGATACTTTTGAGCAAATATCTAAAAGACAAGTTGTGTTTACCAAAGAACATATTGCAAAGATTACAGACACTGTTCGTTCGTGGCGTGGAGAAAAAGGTGCTCCGAAATACGAAGATGTTTCCGGTTTTTGTAAATCAGCGAATCTGGAAGAAATTAAGAAGAATGGATATACGCTTACCCCCGGAAGATATGTCGGACTTGCTGATATAGAAGATGACGGAATTTCTTTTGAAGAAAAAATGGAAAAGCTTTCTGGTGAACTTCGCGAGGCATTCACCAATGGTCGTGAACTAGAAAAAGAGATTGAGAAAAATCTCAAGGAATTAGGATTTTAAATATATGACATGTATATTCATGGACGAAAGCGGTGATATGGGATTTGGAAAACGATCAAGCAAATGGTTTCTATTTACTCTTGTTGTGGTTGAGGATATGCGTAAAATAGAAAAAATCGTCAAAAAAGTTCGCAGAGGTTTGAAAAAGAAATACAAACATCAATATTCCGAACTCCACGCTTATCACTGCGACGATATTACTCGTACGCGTGTCTTGAAAGAGATTGCTTTACTGGATTTATTTGTAGTCACTACAATTTTAAATAAGAAAAAAGTTCATATTGATTTACAAAACCAAAAAACCTATCTATACAACTATACAGCTAATATTATTCTTGATCGTTTGATTAACACCAATCTTATTGATAAAAATCAGCATATTTCACTTGTTGTTGACAGAAAAGACACAAAAAAGAATTTAAAAGATAATTTTATTTCATATATCACTAACGCAATGCATAAACGAGATCATAAAAATTTTAAAATGTCTCTTTCTGCTTCACATGATGAAAAAGGCTTACAGGCAGTTGACTTTATCTCGTGGGCAATTTTTAGAAAGTACGAAAAAGGAGAATATGAATTTTATGAAATTATCAAAAATAAGATTGTTGATGAGAAGCTTCTGTTTCCGTAAAAAGAAAGCCCCTCGCTTTAACGGGTCGCCATTCGGTAACCCAACGCGAGAGGTCTTACTTCTTATAAAAATAGTATAACTTATATAACCTAAAAGTCAAAGTTATACACAGATCAAATATATGAAAATAAATTTAACTAAAAAACAATACGAAGCATTAGCCAAAGTTGTGTATTTAGGCAACTGGATGGCAAATGCGCAGAGAACAGGGTCGCCGGATGATCCGCATATGAAAGAGTATGAAGAAATTACAGATTATATATTTTCTTTGGCGAAGGAATTTGGATTTCCGAAAGATTTTGAGCACGATTTGGAGTGTGATGAGCATGGTAAAACCACGGAAGTTAATCGTCTGCATGAAGAATACGATGAGGAAACTTGTTGGGAAGAATTGGTTGATATGCTTGGCGAAAGGGATTTTTACAGTAAATATTCGGAAGAAGAAATAAAAAAAATGTCTGACGAAGAACATTTTACAAAACGCATGGAGTGTGATATTGCATGGGAGGAAGAATTTGAGAATCATGGAGTTGAGCGCCTGCATATTTTAAAATTGGCAAAGATTTTAGAATAAATATATGAGCAAATTACTGGAACAAATAAATAACACAAGACTGATCAAGAAATTGGGTGATTTGGTATTGATCAATCAATCTACCATAACAAGCAAATTTCCTTATAAGGAAATTGAATATATTGATACTGCCTCAGTAACACGAAATCATTTTGACAGACCTCAGATTTTGAATATTGACAAAGCTCCAAGCAGAGCGAAAAGACTTCTAAAAGATGGAGATACAATTTTATCAACTGTAAGACCAAGTTTGTGTCATTACGGATTTATAAAAAATCCTAAACCAAATACTGTTGTATCAACTGGTTTTGTTGTATTAACTCCTAAAAATATTGACCCATTTTATCTATACTCTTATCTAACTCAAGATTCAATAACTAATACATTAAGTTCAATTGCAGAAGCTACCACTACTACCTTCCCCGCGTTTAGACCTGAATTCCTTTCTGGTATGGAAATTGAGATTCCAGACCTTCCAACTCAAAAAAAAATTGCGGAAATTTTGAGCGCTTATGATGCGAAGATTGAAAACAACAATAAGATAATCAAAAATCTTGAAGCGACCGCTCAAACTATTTTTAATGAATGGTTTGTAAAATTTCGGTTTCCTGGATATAAGAAAGTAAAGATGGTTGAAAGTGAAATAGGAGAAATTCCGGAGGGGTGGGAAGTTGGGAAAATTGTGGATTTAACTACCATAATGAATTCTGGTGGGACGCCATCAACAATAAATAAAGATTATTACAGTGGCAATATATCATGGTTTTCCACAAAAGAATTACAAGACAGTTTTCTTTTTGATAGCGAAAAAAAGATAACAAAGGAAGGACTTAACAACTCTTCTGCAAAAATTTTTCTTGAAAAAACTGTTGTAATGGCAATATATGCCGCACCAACTGTTGGGCGTTTAGGCATCCTTTCAAAAGATTCTTGTTTTAACCAAGCGGCTGTCGGTTTAGTTGCAAAAGAAAATGTTGGTTACGAATTTGTTTATTTGTTATTAAAATTTTTGAGAAATGACTTAAATAATATGGCGAATGGTGCAGCACAACAAAATTTGAATGTCGGCATTGTTAAAAATTATAAAATAAAAATCCCCTCAAATTCAGTGTTGGAGAAATTTAAAGCAGTAGTAAGTCCGTCTTTTATTCTTATGCTTTCACTACAAAAAGAAAACATATCTCTCAAACAGTCGAGAGATCAATTATTGGCAAAATTAGTTTAAAATTTATGGCAAATAAAGAATTTTTAGAAGAATACCCACTTTATAAGAAATTTATTGCTACCAATTTTTATGATTGGACTTCATTGGCAGACTTACCAAAACCAGCGATTCATATGTATTGTTGGAGATGCGACTCCGATCAGACATTTAATATGGCGAATGAGTATTATGAGGTAGACCATAGACAAGACTCTAATTCCGTTGGAAAAACTCTTCGTGCTCGTTATATTTGTTCCGCTTGTCAAAATAGTGTTCGGTTATTTTTTATTTACTTCAGTACGGAAAAGATTCTTGTGAAGGATGAAGATGGGGTAGATGTCGAAAAAACTGCCATTACTTTAACTAAAGTTGGACAAAATCCATCTTGGGATATTGAGATGGATAAAGAGTTAGAAAAACTTCTTGGTAATCATGCTGAATACTATAAAAAAGGACTTATTTGTGAATCACAAGGGTATGGCATTGGTGCATTTGCGTATTTTCGGCGAATTGTTGAAGAAATTATAGATCAACTTCTTAGTTCTGTTGAAGGATTATTGGAAGGTGATGATAAGGAGAAATACAAAATTGCCTTAAATCAGGTCAAGAAAACAAGCATTACCCAAGAAAAAATTGATTTAGTGAAAGATTTACTTCCTTCCAGTTTGCGACCAGAAGGTGTAAATCCATTAGGAGCTATACACTCTGCATTAAGTGAAGGACTTCACGCAGAAAGTGATGAGGAATGTCTCGAATATGCCGATGCTATAAGAAATGCTGTGGTTTTTTTGGTTAATAAACTTATCCGTACTAAAGTAGAAAACAAGAGTTTTACCGATAGCATGAAAAAACTTTTGGATAAGAAAAATAAAAAACCGTGAACCCCATCAACGAAAACAATTTAACAGACTTTGAATTACGAAATGCCCCAACTTCACTTTTGGCATTTAACGCAAACATG
>CAYIIG010000054.1:0-4696 GCA_964363425.1 uncultured Candidatus Saccharibacteria bacterium
CTTTCGAGTGTGGTGTTGGCGAGTTTGAATGGGGCGAGGATGAAGGCGAGGGATGCTGCTATAAAATCCGCGATGCACGAGGTTTCAACCCTTATGAATCTAAATTACAATGAGTATGGATCTTATTGTAACATACAACCGGACATTTGGGTTAATAATACTAATACCGCCTGTGATGCTGGTTATTTTTTTCCTAGCGCATACTCACAAAAAGCTGTGGCTCTTTGCCAAAATATTTACAACAACTCCGGTTCATTTTGGAGTGATACTCACCAATTTCACATTTCTCTCTATTCTGGTTCTACTTGCGCGGATAAGTACTTATGGGCAGTGCAATTAAACAGTGTCGACAAGTGGTACTGTAGCGGTAGCAGTGGAAAAGGTGAGTCTCTTTCTTATTACGATAACGCTTGTACTTCTAATCAATAAAGACACTGTGTGTCTTTATTGATGGACACACTATGTTCTCATCGGCTTATAATCCTCCAGCGCTTGTCGGAGTAAAGTTTCCAATTCCGGCAGAGTGAGCAGTCCTTTCAGCGCTTCTTATGTGGATTAAACTACGCTCTGTTTTTTAGCGCGTTTTTGATGGTGTCGGCATCGGAATATTCGAGCTCGGTGCCGGTGGAAAGTCCGCGACCGAGAGTCGATATTTTATTTGATTGCCATTCAAAGATGAGATATTATGTAATCAATGAAATTTCCTCGTTCAAAAAAACTTATTTTCGTAAACAACAAAGGCGGAGTCGGCAAAACGACACTGGCTTTTAATTCTGCCGTTTCTTTCGCCAAGCAAGGGTATAAAACAGCTCTTATCGATTTAGATCCGCAATGTAATTTGTCTCGCCTTGCTATGGGAGAAGAATATTACGCAAAGCATCTTTTTTCTGAAACGGAAAAAACAATATATGATGTATTAAGAGGTGTTATTGAAGGTGGAAGCGACATAAACCTTGCTGTAAAATTCCTGCCGGTCAAAGCCGACAAAAATTTATCGCTTCTTAAAGGCGATATCAACCTTTCCGTTTATGAGGGTTTGCTCTCAACCGCCTACGGGCAAGCCGCCTCGGGTCAGCCGATCGGATATTTCCAGACAAGTGCCATTGATCGTTTTTTAAGAGAAAAAGGGTTGAGCGAGCAAATAGACATTTTTGTCATAGACACCTCGCCAAGTCTGGGTCTTTTGAATCAGATGATTTTGCTTGGGGCCGATTATTTCATCGTGCCGATGATGCCGGACGCTTTCAGTGTTCAAGGCGTTGAAAACTTGGGGGTTGTGTATGAAAAATGGAAAACGCAATGGCGAAATTCCGCCAAGGCGCTTTCCGGCGATACAGAAACAAGGTTGGTGCTTCAAGGAGACCCTCTTTTTATAGGGTATGTTGTCAATTCTTACAATGTTTACGGCAAACAGCCGATTGCCGATCATCGCGCGTGGATGGAAAAAATACCGGAGAAAGTCAGAATTTATCTTTCGGAAAAACATTGCCGCAACGGACTTGTGCAAGAAAGCTGGAAAAATCCGCTGAATATCATTCAAGATTACGGCAGGATACCCGCTAAATGCCAAGAGCTAGGAGTTGCGATTTTTGATCTTGATCCGTCGCTTATAGCCGAAAATCAGACAGGAACGAGAGAGAATATTGAAAAATCAAAAGAAGAATTTGCCAATCTTTCAAAAAATATTCTTAATGTCCTTTCAAAATATTAAGCCCAAGACCGCTTCGGCGAGCCTGTCGAGCTATTGGAAAAATTCGGCTTGACGGCGAAAATATTATTGAGGCGGTGAAAAGAATTATAAAGAGAAAATAGTTTACCGCAGTGTTTTTTAAAAACAATGAAAAAATTGTCTCTTTTTCTTTTTTTATGTTATGAATTAAAGTGGAATCTAGGGGGTATATTCTTTAACATTTTTAAAAAGGGGTGAGTCATGAAAATTATTTTTAAGAAAGATAATGTATTAAATGTTGATGAAATAAAGTCGGAGAGGGATCTTTTTTTGCTAACCTTATGCGTCAAAAGGGGGGACGAGTATTTTTGTAAACCCTGCGAGAGTAAGATTTTAACAAAATGGTTAATAATAGAAGGTCCTAAAGGCGTTTCAACTCATCTACAATTGCCTTATTGTCCTCAATGCGAGAAGGAATTTAAAATTGATTATGTTCCTTGTGTAGAAAAAAATACTTTTTCAATTCCTTGAAATCTAAAAAACAAAAAGCAGAAGAACTCAATCTTCTGCTTTTTTATTAATGTTGGCTATATCCTCCTCGGCTTATAATCCCCCGGTGCTTGTTGGAGATATTTTTCCAGTTCTGGTAGGGTAAGCAATCCTTCTTGTGCGCCGATTTTTTGGACGACAGACATTGAGTTGATTGGCGCCATTATCAAGGCTTCTTCTATATTTTTCCCCATTGCCAAAGCGGAAACCAAGGTGGAAGAAAACGCGTCGCCGGCGCCTGTGCGCTCAAATGGGGGATTTAGGTCGGGATATGGTGGCATAAACCACGCCTCGTCGCCATTGTAAGCGTAGGCTCCTTTTGGTCCGTCCGTGATGATAACAATTTTTGGTCCAAGACAAGAAATCATTTTCATCAATTCTATCGGCTTGTCTTCTTTTGTTTCCAAAATTCTTTGCGCCTCCTGCAGATTGCAGATGAAAACTTTTGTCGTTTGATAAATTCCGGCAAGTTTTTCTTTGCCAAATTTCATTTGGAATGTGCCGGGTTGGAAGGCTAGATTTATTTCGGGGTGGAATTTAAGATAGTTTTCTATTTCTTGATGAAAGGGCAGGGAATTTTCACCTAAAGACGAAAGATAAATCCATTTGGGTGAACCGAGGTGAGGCAATTCATAAGCAAATTCTTCGTGCTTTATCAGAATTGTTCGTTCGTCTTTATACCAAAGAACGAAATGATAATTTGTTTTTTTGCCTTTGTTTATTTTTACAAATTGCGCGCCGACACCGTCTGACTTGAGCGCGCGGATGCAGTCTTTGCCGTTTGAGTCGTCGCCTACATTACCGACAAATGCTGATTTTAAACCCAGTCTTGACGCCGCCACCGCCGCATTGGCGCTATTGCCAACCGCTGGAATGACGGTGACAGATTCATAAGGAACCTTATTGGCGAAATCAAAACAAATCCGGCAATTTTTTTTGTCGATGTCGCAATTCACCGTTGCCTCTTTAATTCTAATAAAGGCGTCTACTGCTGTATCGCCAATCGCCACAAAGTCAAAATTATTTTTGAAAAACATAATAACTTGATTTTAACAGGTATAATTTTTTCCGAAACATTGACAAATAATTTATAAAATGCTTGTATATTAAGTGGAAATCAAAACATCGGGTTTTGATTAAAAATTGAACTTTTAAAAGGAGAATGTCATGTTAACCTTTTTGGGCTTATTTATTGTTTCAATCACCGTATCATCATTACTTTTTTATCCGCACACTGCCTTTGCCACTAAAAAGACTAATGGAGCATCGGCACTTTTTACTCTTTTGTTTATGTTGTCTCCTATCATCGTCTCTGTAGGTTTAGGCGAGTATTTGAGTAGGAGGATTGGGGAAAATTTTCCCACATATCATCAGAAATTAAATCAAGAGGATGTTATTTCTGATGATGGTTGTATTTTTGTGATAGAGACATACAAACCGACATTTAAGAACTGGAAGTATTATCTAATAGCAATGTCTTCTAACAATGGTGTTAGGGGGATTAGCAAAAGAATATTTCTAAAAGTTCAAAAGACTGAATGATGACCATTATCCGTTCGCTCGTTTCAAATCAATTTTTTAAATTTGATTTTGAAATCGCGCGACGGTTTTTTTATTTACACACCCAAATATCTTAAAATAAAATGTGTATCTTAATTCTGCTATCGCTGAAATAGTGCAGGATTTGAATATGGGTAAAATATGATTTAGAATAATGAAATGAGAAGAGACACAAAACAAAAAATTTTATTATTATTGTTGAGCGGAGTTGCGTTGGGATTATCAAAATCACCCAAAGGTTATTTTAAAATATTAAGAAACATTCCAAAAGATTTTTTGCAGATAAAAAAAGAAAGACTCTATCGCATCGTTCGCGAATTTTATAATGACCGCCTGATTGACTACAAAGAAGACGAAGACGGCTTTGTAAAAATTATTCTCACCAAAGAAGGTCAAAAGAAAGCCTTGAAATTTAAATTGGACGAAATGGAAATCAAAAAACCGTCAAAATGGGATGGGGAATGGCGAATTGTTATTTTTGACATTCCAGAAAGGTTTAAAAAGGCAAGGGAAGCACTGAGGTTGAAATTAAGAGAATTGGGATTTTTAGAATTGCAAAAATCGGTGCTCGTCTTGCCTTATGAATGCGAGGACGAAATTAATTTTATAATGGAAGTTTTTATGATCAGACCATTTGTTAGGTTTGTCAGAGCCAAGTCTTTTACCAATGAGGAACAGTTGAAAATAAAATTCGGCTTATTTTAAATGTGTAGATTAAAAATGCTATCGCAAAAAGAAGATACACATTTTTTATGATTTTTTGCGAAACATTGACAAGACAATTATAAAATGCTAGCGTGTTGAGTAGAAATCAAAACATTGGGTTTTGATGAAAATAATATTTTTTTATTATTAGGAAACTTAGAGCCTATCCACTATCTTTTACCTCTCCATTTTTGTTAAAATAACAAGCATATT
>CAYIIG010000055.1:0-4591 GCA_964363425.1 uncultured Candidatus Saccharibacteria bacterium
TTCATACAAGTTATTATTGCTAATTTCTTGTACTACTTCAAAGGTGACTGGAAGAAGGAAAGCGTTTTCCTTTTTTATTGAAAATCGTCAAATTGGGGAGAATCAACATGAACAGGAATTTTGCTTTAGGGTGTTTAGCTGGGGCGATCGGCGGGATGTTGGGGACATGGATGCTTCTTTTTGTGGATATTAAAATCACGATAAGAGAAGCCCCCGCGCTCAACATTAATTTAGATTTAGGGGCTTTTGCAACCCAAAGAGCGTCGGCAATACCTAACCCCGAAGACGGGGAAGATGAGGGTGTTGTTGGGGTTATTGCGGATCACCGGCTCATAGAAGAAATTGTCGAAGAGTTTACAAAACACGGCAAGTTCAACATAGTGCTGGTCCCTGATCTAGGGATTAATGCAGCAGGAAAAGAGGTATATGTTTCAATTTCCCCCACGCCGATTAGCGACACATCAGTTCGGTCTCGAACTATGTTTGTCGGGTTGAGGTTGGGACGCTGACTCTCCGCGCTTAAAAATAGGCAGAAATGAAGTTATGCAACAAAAGGCTAATTATCATTTCTGCCTTTTGTTGTGTTTGGATTATAATTTTCCGACCAAGTTATGAATTGTGCTCTCGCCAGGAATCGAACCTGGATTTCTCCCTTCGCAGGGGAGTGTCCTATCCATTGAACGACGAGAGCAGTTCGTCTTTAATTTAATATAGCTATAACTGAAGCTTTGAACAAGTTGTTTGATAGTTAAAAGCCCAAATATTCTATTACAGTCTGAGTAAGAGGTTCGAGTATTTCTTCTTCCGTTAAATATCGCGAAAGATATTCTCTTATTGAATCAGGCTCGGTTTGTCCGATTTGCGCGGTTATGAAAGGGAACATTGTTTTTTTTGATTTCAAAATCAGCGAGACGCCACTTTTCTTTTCTATTAGGCAGAATTTTTCAAGCGTTTGATAAGGATAAAGATATTTATCAATAACAACCCCTTTGTTATTCAACTCGATACTGATAAGCGACGGCTTTCTTGCCGCATACAAACTTAAAGTGAAAGCACTTAAAATTATGAATATGGCGAAAATCACATTGTTGAATATGACCGCGGCGGCGGAAGCGGAAAAAGCAATGATGCCGACCGCCCAAAACCAATCAGAGCTTTTTTTCGAGTAGTGATACTCAGGCGCTTTCCACTGGATTGTTTCTATTTCCATAAAATCAGATTTTCAAAAACGCAAACAAAAGACTTTTTATGTTGAGAGGGGATGTCATCAAGACGGCGACAAGAAGCAGTGTCGTGAGGATCGTGGAGGCGAGGCACCACATACACCAATCCTTAAGCAGTAAAATTTGGATAAATACGAGATAAGTGGAAAATAAGAAAGAAGCAAAGGCTATTATCGGAATAATAATTAAGCAATATGAGGAATAAACCTGCGGTGACACAATTGCAGAAAGGAAAAACAGCGACATTAGGGCGAAATAGATCATCCCATATATTTCAAGTGGAACACCTAAGAAAGTGGAATATTGGCTATGCACCACAGCATCGCAATCCGAATCAAGAAGGCATACAAGCTTCTCTTTCTTTTTTTTCTTCGTATGTATGTAGCGCGCCAAAATGAATCCGGCGACGGCGACAATAGCGGGGAAAATGTAATTGATTTGTTGTGTGAATATCATTTTTGAATTTTATCATAAAAATACTGAGGAACAAAACTTTTTCGGCGCTCTGTTTTAGTTGGAGCTTGCGATGCCACTAACCTCTATGGTGATGGTTTTTGTTTTTGAATTGTCGGATTTCAAGCGAATCATCACCGTTCCGTTTTGTCCAGTTTTTCCAGTGAGTCTTTGAAACAAAACATCCTGCCCTCCTCCCGTAAGTGATACATTATAGACATCGACCGCGCCGTCGACATCAACCGTTTTGTTGCTTGAATCGGAGCTTGAATAAACCGTTCCGCGGAAAATAACTATTTTTGCCGATTCAAAATGAACGCCGTAAGAGTAGCCGTCTTTCGCCGATAGGGTATCGCCTCTGGCCTCGTCAATCAAAGAAAGAATATCTTCGCTAACCATTTGGAGAGCTTTGCTGTTTCTAAAAGAGCTCATTGATACGAATATTATTGTCGTCAAAACCGCCAAAACAGACAGGGCAATAAGGAATTCTATCGCGGTGAAGCCACGACCGTTCCGAATTGCAAAAGGCTTTGTTTTGTCATTCCCGCGCAGGCGGGAATCTAGGGTATTCCTTACTGATTCTGGATTCCTAGTTGTCGAGATTTTTGACGACACCTGTGAACGATCTGCGAGAAAATGACTAAAATTACTGTTTACAATTCGAAGACGATTGGGCTGTAAATTTTTATTAAATGACATTTTAAACATTGTTCATAATCGAATACATCGGAGTCACCATTGAAATAGCGAAAAATCCGACTACCGCTCCGATAAACACCATAAGAAACGGTTCGATCACCGTAGACATATCTTTAGTCTTTTGACTTACTTCATTTTCATAAAATAAGGCGACTTCCATAAGCATATTCGGCATATTACCCGTCTCTTCGCCGACACTGATCATTTCGCCGACAAAGATAGGGTAGAGGCGGTCATTTTTCACAAATACGCTGGAGATGCTTTCTCCTTTCTCCACACTTACCTGAGAATCTTTCAGAACTTTTTTGTAATAATGATTTTGAATAACATCGCCTGTGATGTTGAGCGCTTTGGCGACAGGTACTCCGGCAGAAAGAAGGGATGAAAGGGTTCGAGATGTCCTCGCGGAATTACTTTCTTTGGCTATGGTTGAAATAATCGGCATATGGAGCGATAAGAAATCCAGAAAACTACGACCTTTAGCTGTTCGCGATCCAGCGTATCCGAACCCCGCGACCAATATCATCACGACAAAAACATAAACAGAATTATTTTTGATTAAATCGCTCGCGAAGACGATGCTTCTTGTGCTCAAAGGAAGCTCCGCTTTGACTTCTTTGAAGGTTTTTGTCAGTCCAGGCACTACATAAATAAGCATAAGTATTCCGATTATGAGCATAACTGTCATTATTATCGCTGGGTATATCATCGCTCCTTTAACTTTTTTTTGAAGCTTGTAGATGTTGTCCATCTGAACACTTACGATTGCCAATGACTCTGCCAAACTTCCGCTTTCTTCTCCTGCTCCGACCATTGATACGAGAAGGCTGGAGAATGCTTGTGGGTATTCTTTCATCGCTTCGCTTAATGTTTTGCCTCGGCTAATGTCGGCGCTCAACGAGGCAGTTATGCTTTTAAGTTTTCTATTTTTCGCCTGTCTTTCTATGATGGAAAGCGATCGTGACAAAGAAAGACCTGCCTTCAACATCGCTCCAAGGTTTTTTGTAAAAATAATTTTTTCATGCATCGAAACTCTACCCAATAGACCGTCTATAAGCAAAAGCAAGAAATTTCTCCCATGTTTTTCTTCCGAGGCGCTGATCACGGAAGCCCCTTCATTTTTGACTTCTCTGTAAAGGGAAAATTTATCCGCCGATTCGCGTGAAGCTTTATATATTTCCCCTGACTGTTTCATTGCTTTAAAATTGAATTTTGGCATATTTTATATTGTTCGATTATTCGACTCATCACTCCGTCACCACCCTCAAAACTTCCTCTATGGTGGTGATTCCTTGCGCCGCTTTAAAAATACCGTCTTCGATCATTGTCATCATCCCTTCCTTCTTCGCTTGCGCCTCTATTTCCTCGTCTATCTTGCCTTTGATGATAAAATCTTTGATTGTCGGGGACATTTTCAGAACTTCGTGTATTCCAGCGCGACCGCTGTATCCATCGGGGCATTCTGGAGAGGCTTTGGGTTTGTAAAAAGGGATTGTTTCCCAATTATCTCCATCTTTGATAATTTTTTCTTCTATTAGGAATTTTAGAACACGATCCATATCGACGATTTTTTTGATTGCCACAAGCTCAGCTTTAGAGAGAATGTATTTTTCTTTCACCCCGCACAACTTTCTCACTAATCTCTGCCCGATGACAACATCAAGTGTCGAGACAAGAAGAAACGGCTCTATTTTCATATCAATCAACCGCGGTATCGCGCCCGCGGCGGAATTCGTGTGAAGTGTCGACAAGACAAGATGCCCCGTGAGGGCGGCGTTTATGGCGAGTGAGGCTGTTTCATTGTCTCTGATTTCTCCCACCATAATAATATCGGGATCTTGTCTCACGAGCGACCTCAGACCGTTCGAAAACGAAAAACCAATTTCCGGTTTCACCTGAGTCTGATTGATTCTTTGCATCTGGTATTCCACAGGGTCTTCAATCGTGGAAATATTGAAATCGGGAGTGTTCAAAATGTCGAGCACTGTGTAGAGAGTAGTTGTTTTTCCAGAACCTGTCGGACCTGTGGTGAGTATCATACCGTTGGCTTGTTTGGTCGCGGAATGAATTCTTTCCAACCCTTCGCCGTGGAATCCTATACCCTCGAGAGTAAAGCCTGAAACATCTTCTCTAAGAAGTCTCATAACCGTTTTTTCTCCGAAATATGTTGGAATAATGGAGACTCTGAAAGAAACTCTCTCTTTATTCATTTCAAC
>CAYIIG010000056.1:0-4446 GCA_964363425.1 uncultured Candidatus Saccharibacteria bacterium
GAATCTAGGGTATTACTTGCTGATTCTGGATTCCCGCCTGCGCGGGAATGACAGAGAAGTGAGTTTCGTAATTCAAAGTATACTGGAAATTAATAAAAATAAAATGAAAGATATTGATTTAAGTAAAATAAAGAAAGCGCACTTCGTGGGAATTGGCGGAATCGGCGTGTCGGCGATCGCTAGGATGATGATTGGGGAGGGAAAAAAAGTTAGCGGGTCGGATAGCTCTTCTTCGGCGATAATCGACGAATTGCAAAAGCACGGGGCGAAAGTTTTTCTCGAACATGATGCGGATAATGTCGCTAGCGATGTTGATTTGATTGTCTATACTCCTGCTGTTGATTTTGAAAATCCGGAATTGAAAAAAGGTAAAGATTCCGGCATTCCTTGTTTGTCTTACCCCGAAATTTTGGGAATCGTGTCAAAAGATAAATACACTGTCGCCGTCTCTGGCTCTCATGGAAAAACGACCACTACGGCGATGATTGCAAAAATTTTGACTGATGCCGACTTAAAGCCGACTGTTATCGTAGGAAGTTTACTAAAAGATTCAAAGAGTAATTTCACGGCGGGGAATAGCAATTTTTTTGTCGTGGAAGCCTGCGAATATAAGAAATCTTTTTTGAACATAAACCCGAAAATAATAATCATTACCAATATAGACAACGACCATCTGGATTATTACGGCAGTTTGGAAAATATTAAAAAAGCTTTCGGCGAATTTGTCGCCAAGCTTGATGAAGACGGATTTTTGATTTGCGATCCGAATGACGACAATTTGAAAGACATAGTCAAAAATATGAAAGCGAAAATTATGGATTACACAAAAATTACAGCTGATTTTTATCTCAAGATTCCAGGTGAACATAACATAAAGAATGCCAAAGCCTCTATGACTGTGGCGGAAATTTTGAATATCGGCAAAAAAGAAGCGTTGGTTTCGCTGAATGATTTTTCCGGAACTTGGCGAAGGTTTGAACGCAAAGGCGAAACGAAAAACGGCGTTTCGGTCTACGATGATTACGGGCATCATCCGACGGAGATAAAAGCGACACTGAAAGGGGCGAGAGAATTTTTCGGCGACAAGAAAATTTTTTGCGTCTTTCAGCCTCATCTTTACAGCCGGACGAAACTTCTTTTGAGCGATTTTGGCAAAAGTTTTGGCGATGCTGATGAAATTATTTTAGCCGATATTTACGCCTCTAGAGAGTCAAAAGATGAGAGCGTTAATTCGCAAATGTTGGCGGAAGAAATAATGAAAAACGGAGGCAAAGCGATTTACTTGAATTCCTTTGAAAAAATAGAAAGTTTTTTGACCGAAAACGCGAAGAAAGGCGATGTTATGATCACTATGGGCGCCGGAGATGTTTTTAAAATCGGCGAAAGTGTGATAAACTAAAAAAATAAATCGCCCAAAAAAAGCTGTATGGAAAAAATAAAAACAAAACAAACGAAAATTCTTCTTATCTCTCTTGTTGTCATTATCGTCTTAGTTTACGCTTACGAAACTTTTATTGGAAAAAATTATCAAAATCAATCGATTGTCAAAGGCGATAAGACGACGAAAATTCTTGGAGAAGATTATTCGCAGAAGGTCATCCCCAAGGATGGAGTTGTCTTGTCTGTGAAATGGGGTGATTTGGGAAACCAAATGATAAACGCCGGAGTGATAGACAAAGCGAAATTTGAAAAGATTTATGCCGGCAGGGGCGGACTAAACGCGGAAGAGAAAAAGTTGCTTGAAGGTTTTGATAACGGCAATCTCAAAATCACTCGTGAAAATGCAGGCTTTGTTCTTAATCTTTTGTGGGCGCTCGGGCTAGGCAATAAAAACGCAATTCTCGAAAATGGACCGATGAGCGATAAGAAATACGGCGGAGCGGGAAAGTTCGCTTCAACTGGCGGATGGATATTGGCGCAAGGAGATGCGATGAAGCATTATTCAATGCATAGGTTTATGGTTTTGACTCCTGAACAGCAGGCGTTGGTGGAAAAAGTTTCTAAAAATATCTATCGTCCGTGTTGCGGGAATTCCACTTATTTCCCCGATTGCAATCATGGTATGGCTATGCTCGGGTTTTTGGAGTTAATGGCATCGCAAGTGGTGTCGGAAGATGAAATGTATAAAACGGCTTTGATGGTAAATTCATTTTGGTTTCCGGATACTTATATCACTATCGCCAAATACCTTAAGTCGCAAGGAAAGGATTGGGATAACGCCGATCCGAAAGAAATACTGGGTTTTGATTATTCCAGCGGGGCAGGCTTTCAGAAAATTAAAAGCAAGGTGGAAAATTCCAGCGCTGGAGGTGGCGGAAGCTGTGGAGTGTAGGAAACTTTGGATTACGAAACACCCGAAAATTGTCATTTTCCCGTCTTTCTGTCATTCCCTTGACCCTGCCCGCCATCGCAAGAATGAGTCCGCTCAGGCGTTGCGGGCGCGGAAAAGGGAATCCAGACCCGCATTGGTTGAATCTGGATTCCCGCCTCCGCTGGAATGACAGAAAAGAGAGTTTTGCAATTCAAAGTAGGAAATCTAAAAATCTTCAAAAAGAATGATTTAAAACAAGGGTTTTATCATAAAATTGGTTTTTTAAACAGCAGATGGTATCATAAAAACAGTCATTTAAAATAAATATAAAAAATATGTTATACGATTTTTCAAAACTTAAAATCAAAACCAAAGAAATAGAAGAATGGCTTCGAAAAGAGTATTCGGGAGTGAGGACGGGAATGGCGGCGCCGGCTCTTTTGGACGGTATCATTGTTGAATCATACGGAAGCAGGATAGGTATAAAAGAATTAGCAAGCATAAGCATAGAAGATGCCAAATCTCTTCGCGTCTCGCCTTGGGATTCTTCACAAACCGTAAACATTGAAAAAGCCATTACTTTGGCTAATCTCGGAGTGTCAATCAGAGTTGATGAGAAAGGTCTTCGCGTCTTGTTTCCGGAACTTACCACCGAAAGAAGGCAATCTCTCGTAAAAATAGCCAACGGCAAACTTGAAGAAGCGAGAGTCTCTCTTCGATCTGCCCGCGATGAAGCGTGGAGTGAAATTCAAAAGAAAGAAAAGGAAGGCGGTATGGGCGAAGATGATAAATTCAGACTGAAGAATGAAATGCAGAAGATTATTGATGATGCTAATAAGAAATTTGAGGAAGTCGCAGAGAAGAAAGATAAAGAGATAATGTCATAAGAGTAGCTTTTTAGCTTGTAGCTGGTTAGGAAAAACTCAGAACCTAAAAAGCTAAGAAGCTACAACCCCGCCTCGTCGGCGGGCAAGCTACAACCTAAAAAATGTCAATAATAATTTTCATAACAATACTCGCCGTTCTTATTTTTGTCCATGAGTTGGGGCATTTTATCGTTGCTAAGAAATTCGGAATCAAGGTTGATGAATTTGCTATCGGCTTTCCGCCGAAGATATGGAGCTTCAAACGAGGAGAGACGACTTACGCCTTAAACGCCATTCCTTTTGGCGGTTATGTGAAGATTTTCGGAGAGAATCCTGATGAACAATCGATTTCCGGACCGAACAGTAACAGGAGTTTTGTGAATGCTTCAAGGTGGAAACAAGCATCTGTGCTTGTGTCTGGAATTTTATTCAATGTTTTGTTCGCGTGGATTCTTTTGTCAGCATCTTTTATGTCGGGACTTACGACTTCGGTGAATGAATCATTCGCTTCATATGTGAAAGATTCTCATATTATCATCACAATGTCGCAAGCGGATTCTCCCGCCAGATCAGCTGGACTTTCGGGAGGAGAAACAATAATATCCCTTGAATCCGGAAGCAAGAATATCCAAGCTTCTTCAGTCGTGGAAATTCAAGATTTTATAAAAGAAAGCAATGGAGAAATTGTTATAAACTATAAACACGGCGATGTTTTGAAAAAGGCTATTGTTATCGCAACTCAAGGTATTGTAAAAGACAAAAAAGCGATAGGTATAGCTATGGATATGGTTGGAACTGTAAAACTTCCAATACACAAAGCTTTTTTTGAAGGTGCCATACTGACAAAAGCGACAGTAAAAAATGTGGCAATCGGACTTTACTATTTTATCTTTGACGCACTTAAGGGCAGGGCGGACTTTTCTCAAGTAACCGGACCTATCGGAATAGTCGGACTTGTCGGAGAAGCTAAGACTTTGGGCATTATTTATTTAATGAGTTTTGCGGCGTTTATTTCAATAAACCTTGCCGTTATAAACATCGTTCCTTTTCCGGCTCTTGACGGAGGAAGGCTTCTCTTTGTTGCTATTGAAGCAGTGAGAAGGAAATCGTTAAATCCGAAAATTGCAAATTTCGCGAACGGCATAGGGTTCGCGTTGCTTATCATTTTAATGCTCGCTGTTACATATAAAGATGTCGTTAAGATGTTTTAGGGGTACATTCATAATTTACCTCGTCCGCTTGCGGCGAGCGTATGCGCTTCAGATGATA
>CAYIIG010000057.1:0-4431 GCA_964363425.1 uncultured Candidatus Saccharibacteria bacterium
TAAAATTTGAAAAACTTTTTATTATCAACCAAGTCGTCATTCCAAGTAAAAATTGTGGAAAATTTATCGTGTAATTGCTTTGTGTAATTATACGGCTTGACGGATTTTCCCTCCCAGAGGAATAAAGCCATTTTGTCTTTTAAGCCATGGTCAAGGCACTCTTGGTAGAGTTCTCGTTTTGTTTCTGTCTTTTTTGTTAGGATTTTTTTTATCAAAGATCGAAAACCAATTGGAGCGCCTTCTATGTTTTTACCTAAACTATCTCCGTCAATAAATAATACCCAAACACAATTGGATAAATCATTTTGGTCAGCAGTTTTCAAATTATATCCAAGTTCAAAAAGCTCGTCTCTTAGAAGTTTCCATGGGTCGTTCATGTTGTTAATGTCATCACTAAAGATTGCATTATTTCCCAATGCGGTACTGCCAAAGTTTATCAATATATCTTTCATAATTTATAATTGCAGTTGATTAAGAAAAAGTTTTTACCAGAAATTCAACTTCTTTTTTGGTCATTTCCGCGTTGTTCCCAAAGTAGAAACCGTTAAAATGGATATGTTTTATATTTGGTAACGAATATTTAAATTCAACGTGTTTTTTGAAAAATGGCTGGGTTGTCATATCTCCTCCAACTATTGGTCGAACTTCAATCTCAGCCCTTTCCGCTAGTCGTATATACTTGTCCACTAAACCCTCCGCTTTGCAAATAATAGGGAAAGCAAAGTTTGAAATTTTAGATAAATCGTGAGTTTTAATTTTTACAAAGTCAGAATTGGAATATATTTTTTCCAGTTTTTTATAATTTTCTTCTCGTTTGTTCACCATTTCATCAAGATATTGTAATTGATTTACTCCGAGGAACCCCTGTATATCAGTTGGGCGAAAGTTATACGCAATATCATAGAAGGCGTATTTCCCATGAAATTCGCTAAGGCCGTGTTTTTCTCTTAGTTTTTTTTGTTTGTTTTCTGGCATATGTCTATCCCAACCATGAGATCTGACCATTCTTAATTCCGAATCTAGTTCTGGGTCATCGGTTGAGACCATACCCCCTTCTATGGTTGATAAATGGTGCCCGACATAGAAAGAAAATGTTGAAGCATAACCAAAGTTGCCAAGTTTTACACCTCTATATTCTGAACCGAGAGCCTCACAGTTATCTTCTAACAATAGTATGTTGTTTTTTTTACAAAATTTTTGTATTTCTGGAATGTTATCACTATATCCCAAAAGATTTGTTATAAATAAACACTTAAATTTTTCTTTATTGTATGCTTCCGCAACGTTTCTGGGAGAAATGTTTAAGGTTTCTATTTCTACATCAATGGGTATTGGTATAAGACCCAAGTTGAGAAGCGGCATAACATTGGTTGCCCAAGTTAAAGCTGAAAAAGCCACCGTATCTCCCTTTTTTATTTTTTTTAAATTAACTAGAGCTTGTATAAGTCCAAGATTAGCCGAACTGCCACTGTTGAACATAACCGAATGTTTTCTTTTTTGCCAAAGAGAAAAATTATTTTCAAATTTTGTACACATAACACCAATAGATAATCGCTCAGCCTTGCCGATGAATTTACAAAGGGCAGTAATTGTTGCTTTTTCTTTATAAAACGTTGACTTGATTAAGTTTATCATTTATTTTTAAAATTTTATTTTATAAAGTTCTTTTTGCCATTCTATTGTCCTTGATAGTCCCTCGTCAAAAGAGACGTATTCTATCTTGCCAAATTCATTTTTTACTTTTTCCATATCAAGAGAAACGTCAACGGGCGCTCCCGAGATTTTATCGGAAAGGGTTTTAGTAAAAACAACCGGAACATCCATGTGTTTTCCAATTTTGCGGGCCAAATCGCCTATGGTGATACTTGATAATCCACCGACATTATATATAGGTTCTTTTCCGAACAGCAATATTTTCCACATAATTTCTATTGCATCCGATATGTAACAATAAGTTCTTTTTGCCTCGCCATGGTCAAGAAGTTCTATCTTGCCTTGGATTGCCTTCTGAATAAACGAATTAATTGCTCTCAAGTCGCTCGGTTTTGTTCCCGGCCCGTAAGCCAAAGACAATCTGGCAGACTTGGCTCGGACTCCTTTTGTTCTGTAAGCGTTGCATATCGCTTCTCCGCACCGCTTAGCTTCAATATAACAGGACCTTGGATGGGTTGTGTTGGTTGATCCAATCTCCGATTCTTTGTGAGGTGGGTTTGTCAGTCCGCTATACACTTCACTAGTGCTTAAAAAAAGAAATTTGCCGTTATTTTTGAGTTTATCAAATAAACAAAAGGTTGTTTCCGTATTTAATTTTAAGGTTTTTATCGGATTCCCCATAAAACGCCCGGGTTGTCCGTAACCGGCGGCATGTACTATATAATCAGCCATAGGCAATTTTTGGCGAAATTCATAATCGGTTAAATCTCCAACAATAACCTCAATTTCCGGATAATTTATCAGATTGTTTAGGTAAAAAGGGTATTTGTTGCCGCATATCGCGGTGATTTTTCCGACTTTATTATTTTCAAAAAAAACTTTCAGGCAGGCCAAAAAATAAGTGCCAACTAAGCCGGAAGCTCCGGTTATTAAAATAGATTTTCCTTCCAGTTCGCTTAAGTCAACTTTTTTCAAAATCTTTTCAGCGTCTTTAATTATTATTTCTGAAAGCCGGTTCATTGTTTTATAAGTTTTAATAATTTTTCTCTTATGTTTTTATAAGTAAAACCTATTGATTCATCATGTTCGCTGGCTGTTCCGTAATTTGTCAGCATTTGCATGGGTACGCCGATAGATTCCAGCAAAATGGGAATTGACGGCAGGGCTTCTAAAATTTCCGACAATAGCGCTCCTTTGTAATACGGTTCGCAAAGCAATATTTTGCCAGATCCGCTATTTCCTTTAAGCGTTTTTTTATCAAACGGCATAACTGTAGTGTAATATAAAATCGTCACATCTAAACCTTCTGCCGCCATCATCGCCAATTCTAACATATGCCCGACGGCGATTATTGTGGCCAATTCCCCCTTTTTTATAATTTCCGCTTGGCCAAATTTTACGGGATAATCGTTTGCGTTTGCTTTCTCGCTTAGTCTGTAATAAGTCGGATTGCCATTGGCATAAGACTCTTTAAATAAAACATCAAACTCTTTTGCGGTGCCAGGCAAGACTATTTCCATATCGGGAATATTTTTTAACATACCCACATCTCCCGGACAGTGATGGGTGCACCCTAAAGTGGCGTAGTCATAAGAAGCCCCAACGCTAACAAAATTTCCTCCAAGTTTTTGATAGCCGAAATCGGCTTTGAGCTGTTCCATACTTCTTTCAACCAAAAAAGGAGCTATAGTATGCACAATCGGAATCATTCCTTGCATGGAAAGACCGGCAGCCAGACCAATCGTAGATTGTTCTAATATGCCGATATTGAACACCCTGTCAGGAAATAATTCAAAAGATTTTTTAAATCCAAACACGCCAATATCGCCAAGCAGTAATGCGACTCTTTTGTCTTGTTCCATTATAGATTCAACGGTTTTTACTAATTGTTTTCTCATTTTTGTTACTTAAGACAATTCTTCCAGTAAAATATCAAACTCTTCAGGAGAAGGGGATTTGTGGTGCCAGGCCGGATTGTTTTCCATTGTTTTTGCGCCATATCCCTTTATCGTGTTCGCAATTATTGCTTTTGGCTTGTCTGATTTTTTAATCAAGGCGTTATAAATTTCTTCATGATTATGGCCGTTTATGACGCAAGTATTCCAGCCGAAAGATTTAAATTTTTCGGCAATATCGCCCATTTCCAGCGCTCTGTCGGTAGAATGATTATAGTCCACTATGCAACACAAATTAGAAAGATTGTGATGAGAAGCCAGAAGAGCAGATTCCCAAACAGTGCCTTCGTTGCACTCTCCATCACCAACAAGAACAAAAACTTGATTGTTTATTTTCTTTATTTTTAGCCCAAGAGCCACTCCGATGCTAATAGGAAATCCATGACCAAGAGAGCCGGTAGAAGCTTCCACTCCGGGGACTTTGTTGCGATCCGGGTGTCCGCCAAGCATACTGTTGAATTTTCCAAAATTTTCCAATTCCGATAGCGGGAAAAATCCTTTTTCAGCCAGTATCACGTATAAACCAAGAGAAGCGTGTCCTTTGCTCAAAATGAAAATATCTCTTTTTTGGTCAGACGGTTTTTTGGGATTAAATTTAAGAACTTTATCATAAAGAACCCACAATATATCTAAAATCGAAAAAGCGCTGGGAATATGCCCTTCGCCTGATTTTGCGGAAGCATTTACTATAATTTGCTTTAATTTTTTTAATGAGTTTTTCATACTGATAGCTTTTTTCTAAGACTAATCAGAAAGGTAATAGGGAATTTAATTTTCCTGGATATTTTTATAATCGCCACTCTATTGTCTCGGTAAAATTTAA
>CAYIIG010000058.1:0-4390 GCA_964363425.1 uncultured Candidatus Saccharibacteria bacterium
ATGTTTGCGTTAAATGCCAAAAGTGAAGTTGGGGCATTTCGTAATTCAAAGTTATGTAGCCCAATGAATAAAACCGACGAAAAAACCCCCCTAAGGGGGTTTTTTCAGTTTTTTATTTATGGGTAAGCCACCAATAAGTGGCGACCTATTCCATGCAAATAAGTGTATTAAAATTAACTTAAGATGTCAAATGTCTTCTTGGGTCGACATATATAGTTCTTGCATCGGCTCTTTTCAAGAGAGATACCCATACTTTTTCTGATTTATGGATATCCACCCTATTATTATCTTTTAGTTCTCTCTCTAACTTAACACTGAAAATTGGTTTATCAGATCTTATAATCTCTATTTTGTAGATTACAACTTCTTTTGTACCATCTCCAGATTTAATGCTAATTTGTTGAATGTCCCAAAGATTGTTAAAATTATCAACACTTATTAATGTTTCGACTTTCAATAAGTCTTGTATCTTTCTTTTTATACCATCTAAATCTAATTTACTTTTAAAGAGCTCATTTGAAACATCAAAGAAAAACTTTCCGTTTTTATCTAAAAGAGAGTCTCTGACATCTTTGTCCGTTATTTCTTCTGGCTTCTCTACTATACCAATAACTAACACTCCCCCATCACTATTTATCATACCCAATATAGTTTTTATAATTCCATAAAATATTTTTTTCCCTGTTTCATTATAGTCTAATTCGTTTTTTTCTGGTTGGGTGGGTGTAAAAAAACTTGATTTCCATTCAATTTTATTAGTTTCTTGTTCTAGATATTTTGATATTTTATCCCAATCATCTTCTATATCATATTTATTTAATATTTTATGAATAGAGGATGTCCAGTCAACGAATTCTTTTACAGAAGCATCTATCTTCCATTTTTTATCTACAGCCATGGACAAACTACCTATTGCTCCTAGTAATTTACAACAATTAATAAATATTTTATTAGACCATTCATAACTATCTTCTGTAATGGTGCCGGAAAAAGCTTTAAAATTTTTTATACTATATTTTTTTATTTCATCTATCAAATCTGACGCATTCTCTATCGTAAGCATTAAATCATGTTCAAAGGTTTCTTTTGATTTAAACTCTTTTAAAGTTAGACCTATCAAATTAAAAACATTTTCCTCATTTTTATCACTCTTAAAAGGTTCAATAAAAATTGACAGGGATGTTAAGCCGTCTAACATAGGGACCAACTCTTTCATGGATCTATTCTCATCCTCTACCTGTTTTTTGATCAAATTGCTTAAACGGAAAATACTAAAGCTGTTAAATTTGTCATTTAACTTATCTCTTTCTATAGCTTTAAATAGACTATTCAAGCGAGCATTTTTAAATGATAATTTAATTACAAGATTTATTAAATAACTTGAAATCTTTTGTTTTTCAAAACAATGTTCCTTATTTACTATTTCAAGCTTAATTGTTAATCTTGAATAAAACTTTTTATTAAAAACCCCTGAGATTACAGTAAAGATTTCTGACGAAGAATACTGATAGTTGAAATTCTTTCTTATTTTTTTTATACACATTTGCAGTCTTTCTGATGTATAAATAAGACTTTCATGGCTTAAATTTTGAAAGACATCAGCTATGAATACCACCGATGTAACAAGGGCTGCAAAAATTAATTTTTTATTTTTTATTTCAACTTCATCAAAAGTACCAAAGAAATCATCCGATGAACCATGAACAAAGTTTTTTTGAAACGCCTTATATTGTTCTAGAACTTTACCTATGGCCTCAAGAAAATTTGAATTATTAAAAACATTTTCCATAGCAATAATGTAAAAATTATCTCTCTCATCAAGCATTATATTAATATCATTCTGACTTTTATTTTGAAATAAATTGGACGATAAAATTTGAACTATAAAAAATTCTTCGGCAGTTTTTGCTGTTTTTAAAAAATCACAGATCTCATTTTTATTTTTAGGAAAATTTTGCTCCACATAAGAAACTATATCATAAATTTAAATCAGTAGGTTATTTCCTTTTCTTGTTATATTAATGCTCACTTCGCCGCTTTGACTGCTTCTTCAAACTTGATGGAAAGGAGTCTGGAGATGCCGTCACCGCCCATTGTAACGCCGTAGATGATGCCGGCGCGGGACATTGTTTCTCTGTTGTGGGTAATTAAAATAAGCTGGGAATATTTGGATAAATTTTCTATCATATCGCCGTACTTTTTTGAATTGGCTTCGTCAAGCGCGGCGTCTGTCTCGTCCAAAATAATGAACGGTGGAGGATTGACTTGAGAGATGGCAAAAAGAAGCGCGATGGAAGTAAGCGCGCGTTCGCCTCCGGAGAGCATCGTAAGTCCTTTGATTTTCTTTCTCGGAAGACTGACATCAATACCAACCCCCTCTTCCCCTTCCTCTTCTTCAGATTCATCTGATAAATCGCCCGCTTCATCTGACGAGTCACTTAAAAACGCCGAGATATTGGTATCTGAATTCCTTTTTTTCTTCTTTTCCCTGATTACCGACAAAGAGGCGTGACCGCCCGATCCGAACATAGACGAGAAAAATTCTTGAAATTGCGAATTAATTTTATTCACCCCTTCTTTGAATTCGTTAGTTATGAATCGTTCAAGCTCCTTGATTATATCTTTGAGAGAAACAGCCGACCTATCCAAATCCTCCAATTCTCGCCCGAGAAAAGCGTCTCTTTCGTTCGCTTCCATGTATTCCTTGATTACATCATCACCCGAGCCGACTCCCGCATCCTCAAGCCTGATTTTTATTTTTTCAATCGCTCGCCTTCTTTCATCTTGAATTGTCCTGTCTTCCTTTAGAATATCCTCAACGGAAACTTCCGCTCCGTTTTCATCCAGAATTTTGCTGGAATCATAATGCAAAGCCGCCACCCCCGCTAGAACTCCGGCTTCTCTTAACTCCATTTTGAAACTCTCTTCGGAATGTTTTAGCTTGTCTTCGCGATATTCAAGATCTCTTAACTTGCCGCTTACCTCATTCTGCTCCGCCATAATTTTAAACATCGCTTTCTCCGCATCTCGGCTTGAATCTTTTTCTTTATCAATCTCATCTCTAAGCGCCGAATATTCTTCAAGTATTTTATTTTCTTCTTTCTCGGCTTGTTTCAATAATTCATCAATTTTGCCCTTCTCCTCTTTCAAAATATCCAATTCTTTTTCCGTTTCAACATTGTTTTCAAGATTATCCGCGCTCTTATGTTTAGAGATAAAACTCAAAAGCGTTTCTTTTATTGACTTTAATATATTTTTGAGCTGTGAAATGTCTTCATTCCCCAAAGCTGATTCAATCTCGCCGTGAATATCGGAAACAACATTTTCAATATCGCGAAGCTCAATCTTCTTGTCTGAGGCGTGTTTTAACGCTTCACTTTGCCTCTTCAGAATTTTCTCCAGCGAATTTATTTCGCCCTCGATTCTTCCCATGTCTCGAGTAAGGCTGTCTTTCTGAAATCTCGCCCCCTTCAGCCTCCCCTCTATATTTATAAGTCCCTCGCTCTTAACATCTTTAGCCGAAGACCCCGCCAAGATTTGCTTTGCTTTCGTCAATTCTTCCTCCAGCTCGCGCTGTCTTTTTCCCGGAATATTCTTTTCTTCTTCAAGCCGTCTTCTCTCAATCTTCAAATACAATTCTTCTCTCTTGAAATAATTTCTATACATCTCCCTGAGCCGTTCTTTCATCTCATTCGCCTGTTCCAATTTCTCCACTTGTTTCTTCAAAAACTTCAAATGCGGAGCGATTTCTCTTCGCAGTGATTTCACCGACTCGATGTTTTCTTCAGTCTTCTCCAGCTTTCTCTGGCTCTCTTGTTTTTTATATTGATAAATTTTGAGACCCAACGCGTCTTCAATCATCTCTCTCCTGTCTTTAATATTCGTGTTCAGAATCTTATCAGCTTCGCCTTGAGAAATAATATGATGACCGGATGAACCGATACGCGCTGACGCGAGGAGTTCTATGATGTCTTTGAGCCGGACTTGACTGCCGTTTATGAAATACTCGCTGGAAGAATCTCTATGCACGACCCTTTCGATAGAAACTTCGTCAAAATCTATATTGATTATTCTTCTGGTGTTGTCAAAAATTATTTTCGCCGACGCTCTGTTGGATCGCGACGCATCGCGCGAGCCATTAAAAATTAAGTCTTCCGCCCTTTTGCCTCGAAGCGATTTTATCGACTGCTCTCCCAAGACAAATCTGAACGCTTCGGCGATGTTGGATTTGCCCGATCCGTTCGGACCGACAATCCCGGAAATCGGCGCGGAAAAATCCAGTATCGTCTTCTTAGCAAACGACTTAAAACCGGAAAGTTCCAAAGTTTTTAAATACATACTTTGAATTACGAAATGCAATGCGCTACAATTAAAGGCGACCCGCAAGGGT
>CAYIIG010000059.1:0-4373 GCA_964363425.1 uncultured Candidatus Saccharibacteria bacterium
GACCCTTGCGGGTCGCCTTTAATTGTAGCGCATTGCATTTCGTAATTCAAAGTAATTAACGCATTTGATCACGGAATCCGTGTCGCCCTGAATGGTTGGTGTAATCATTCTCACAATATCCTTTATCTCTCTGAGTGTTTTTTCATCTTTCTTTCCAACAACAAACCTCGCATTATCACACGCGCTTTGCACTATACCATTTATCAGTATGGCGCATTGCTCTTTGGTGTGCGTTAATCTCTTCAAGCGATATGAGATATCCAAAACCAAATCAACATGCGTGGTGCGAGTAACTCCTCCGCCATCATACTCATTAAACCAGTTAAAAAACACTACCTTTATTTTTCCGACCCTCTTTTCTTGATAGAGTCGGAAAACAAAAAAATAAGTAGGACATCGAAAGAATCAAGACCATAAAAATTTGAAACATAAATTCCTCCGAATTTAAAAGAACTGAAAAAAAATAAAAGAAGAAATAATCTGAAAATTAGATTAACATTATTATTCCCAAAAATCAACGCGCATCGGTGTAACTGTTCACACCCCCTCAAAAACCCTTGAAAATCAAGGGTTTTTTAATAGGCTAAAGAAAGATATTTTTAATGAAGTTGTCGGGATTCATCCACTTCAGTGATAGAAGGACTGAAGCCAATACGGAGGTCGTTTCTGATCCTTTGTCGGTCTTGGATCCGTAGGATATCTTCCTTTTGATGACAAGATGTCTCAATCCTCTCTCCGCCTTGTTGTTGTCTGGCGGAACAATGCCAGGAAAACGGAGACAAGTCAGGTATTTCTCTCTGTTTTTGAAAAGTGATTCTTTGACGGTTTTCATTTTGGAAAGATTATTGGAATTCGGTTTTGAAAGCTCTGTCAGTTTTCTTAAGAAATATTTGTTGGTTTTTTCATATTCAAATTTGGCTTGGAGTGTCAGTTTTAGATTATTGTAAATACTCGAAACTTCTTGATAATTTTTCAAACAAATTTCTCTTTGTTTTTCGCTTAAAACATCGGATTCCGAGAGATCTCTGAACTTTCGGAATAGGTGAGCCCAACATAACTGATGATGTTTGAATTGATTGCGGTAAACTCCATAGTCGTCAGTGATGCCGATTTCTGTTTTTGGATTCAGCTTTTTCATGTTTCCTCCGCCTCGGCTTTGACCCAGCAAGAACACAGCTTCATTGGTTTCCGTTCCCGTCATAATCCAAGCGAAGTTACCTTGCTTTCCTTTAGCCACCTTCCAAGTCGTTTCGTCGTAATGCTGAGCTGTTTGTTTTTGAACTCTGTTTTTCAGCCTTTCAAATTCCGGTCTCAGTTTAACGCTCTCTTTCTCCAATATCTTCTGGATTTCACCTTGGGAGATGTTGATTTCATGGATGTCTTCAATGTGGTTTTCAATTTGCCGATGAGACAGACGGAGAATGATGGAAAGATAGCAAATATATTTTCTTAATTTCACTCCGATGACACATCTGGCGGAAGGCAGAGGTATCGCTGACCTCCACTTTTTGCATTTCTCGCAGTATCCCCGCTCAGCGCTATGCTTGATTGCTTCTTTGGGCGGTTGGTCGAGAGAAATGTCTTCTTCGTAGTAGGTAACGATTCGTTTTTTGATTAGCGAAGTGTCGCATTTTGGGCAGTTATTGATTGGGTGAGATTTTTCTTCCGTGTGATTTCACTTGGTATCGGTCTTTGGTAGGATGATGACTCTCTGTCAGCTTTTTGCCGTTCTTGGGGAGGTTCGCCGTTTTTGTCTTTCTTCTTTCCGAAAACCTTGATTTTGATTTCTTCCAGTTGAAGCCGAAATTCTTCTATTGTCTTGTCTTTTTCTCGGTTCTTCTCTTCGAGTTCTTTAACTCGCGCTTTTAAGAATTTTATTTCTTTATCTTGCGCGATTATTCTCTTTCGAGCTTGCTTGTGAAGATGCTCCAAGTTTCGAAGTCTGACCAGCCTTTGTCTAATTTCTTTGTCTGATAGTTTGATGCTCATTTATGCCAACAATTGTAGCATCTTTCGGCAGTCAAATCTTGATGAGGCTGTGGATTTCGTTGCGGAGGTGTGAGCAGTTACGCATCGGTAACACGCGCATCCTTTGCATTTCAGGTATTTTCTTTGTCATTCCCGCGCAGGCGGGAATCCAGATTCAATCAATGCGGGTCTGGATTCCCTTTTCCGCGCCCGCCAAACGCTGAGCCGTTAGGCGATGCGGGCGGGTCAAGGGAATGACAGAGGTGTGAGAATATGCGCGCACCGACCTGCCCCGATTTCCGCTTCGTGTTATCATACTGCTTATGATTTCCAAACTAAAAGGCACAGTGGAATACAAAGACGTGAAATTCATCGTCCTTCAAGTCGGCGGAGTCGGCTATAAAGTATTTCTGGCTTCCGACTTGATTGAACGGCTCAGAGAATCAGAGAATGTTTCGCTTTGGACATACCTAGCGGTTCGAGAGGACGCCCTTACGCTCTATGGCTTTGAAGAGAAAGAGGGTTTGGATTTTTTTGAAATGCTTATTTCCATTTCTGGCATCGGTCCAAAGACCGCCCTCGGAGTCATCAACACCGCCACAATCCCCACCCTCAAAAAGGCTATTTCATCTGAAGATATTTCCCACCTCGTAAAAGTCTCAGGTGTTGGCAAGAAAATCGCCGAGAAAATAGTATTGGAGCTTAAAGGTAAATTTATTCACGAATCATCTGACGATATAAACCTGAGAGATGAAATAGACACAATAGAGGCGCTTAAATCTCTCGGCTATAGCCAAAGTCAAGCCAGAGAAGCGCTCAAACAAATCGATAAAACAATCACAAACCCAAGCGAAAGAGTCAAACAAGCTCTTAAAATCCTCGGGGCGAACCGATAAAGAAGAAGTTGAAAGTTTATAAAGTTATCAAGTTCATAAAGTGGAAAAGACAAGAAACATCAGATAAATAATTTTATAGACTTTTAGCTAGCTTATCTCGAATACAGATCATTTAATTTCTTCTTCGTCTGTTCCCCTATTTCCTCAGACTCGTTGTTGATGCCGTACTTTTCTTGAAATTTTTTCAAAGCCAGCGAAGTGCAATTGCCAAAATTTCCAGTTATCGGGCATTCATATCGGTCAAAACCGTTCGGCGGATACAGCTTTTCAATATTCAAGGCGACCTGAAGAGCGAGGACACCTTCCGCACTTTTCGCGCCTTTTTGCAGATATTCATTCCACTTGTGAGGAAGCAAGATTGTATTATAAGCAAGAGACTTTTTCTGATCATCGTCAAAGAAATCAACTATGCCCGCGTAAGTCTGAAATGCCAATTCTTTTAGAACTAATTCTCTTATCTTATTATTTATAAACTGCGTTTCATAAATGTAGCCATATTCAATGAGCATTCCGACGGAATCAAGGGTGTTATGCGCGCCGATAGCAATAAGTTTTTGATCTTCCACAATTCCATCTTGCTCTTGTATAAAATTGCTTACCGGATAAAATTTCGCCAGCTGATTGAAAATCGGCTCCGCCACGGCTCGGCTTGCTTTGGCGTTCGAATACTGCGCTTCTGGAACATAAATGGCAAAGCCTGAAAATTTGCCTTCCGTTTCTATTCTTTTCTTTCTGTTTCTGATCGGGTCGTCATTGAAGTGTATATGAAGGACGATGTCTGTGCCATTTTCGTTCGCCCACTTGTTGATACCGTATAATTTCAAAACGGTTTCAGTCGGAGCGGAATTATGAATCACTCCTTCCACATTATGAACTTCGCCCGCGCGAATAAGCTCTGTCATTGTCTCTTTTTGTTTAACAATAAATTCATTTATTGAATCTCTGTTCTCGTCAAAATAGTCCGAAAAAACAGGATTGTAGCCATTTTGGTCGCGGACAAGCGTAATTTCAAATTTATCATTATCTTTGAAAAATTCCGCCAAATTTAGGGCGAGATCCAGATTGATTTTTGCTTCTTTTACACCCCTGAATTCCGTTCCGCCCGATTCATCATCGTGCCCGGCGACGATAAGCAGTTTTATTTTATCTTTTTTTTCAGTCACGGAATAATCTTCCTTTAATTTCTCTGTTGTGGTGCTATCAGTAAAAAATATGGAAGCGATAAAATTTTTCACACCTGAAATTGCTGAAATTTTCTTTAAACTGAAAACTTCTTGTCCGCCGACAAAAACCCATGAAAAATAAAAAGCTAAAACAATAAATAATATGTAAAATGTTTTTTTCATTATTGCGCTTTTCCTTAAATTCCGCCACCTCCTAAACCAACATTGTTTTAGGACTTATTGTGATGTGAATTATACATAATTTTATACTTATTCGTTAGTGGCAAATTGGTAAGTGTTCACACCTCCCTCTGTCATTCCCGTGAAAACGGGAATCCATCCCTTC